>LIUH01000140.1 GCA_001462225.1 Fibrobacteria bacterium GUT31
TTTTTTCTGATGAGTTACCGGGCTAGTCCACATTCTACTTCAGGATATAGCCCCTTCTTCCTCTTACACGGACGTGATATGGTCCAACCCCACACTCACAATCTGAGGGCTAGGTTGTCGCCAGACGCTCAAAGATTGGATGAAGCTGGCAAGCTTCGAGAATTGCAGGCGACGATTTCTCGCGCTTATAATATAGTGCGCAAGAAACTTCGCCGCTCCCGTGCAAAAAATAAACGATATTATGACCGCACGGCGAAGCGCAGAGCTATGCGAAACGGCCAAATTGTGTATTTGCACAATCCAGTCAGGAAGCCAGGGATTTCGCATAAGTTTACTCCAGTGTGGCAGGGACCATATCAAGTACGGGAACATGTAGGAGAATTAGATTACAGGATAGTGGACCAGCAAGGAAAAGAACAGGTAGTACACGTGAACAGGTTGAAGGTGGCAAAAGATCCCAGTATTTGGAAGCCTAAGGTTAAATCTCGGAACCCCGCAAAACCCGAACGCGCACATTCCCTTAACAAAGAGAAAGAAACAGACACAGCCTCTGAGCCTTTATTTCGCCCCAGGAAAATTATGAACCAAGGACCCCCGGCAGGAGCCCCAGCGATTAGTCCAGACCGAGACAGAGATTGGTCATACATATTCGACACCCCAGGGGACGCGACAGAGACACCGGAACCGCTCCGAACCGATCACAACTATGTCCCGCCAAATACGCCCCGGGGAAGATTCGAACGCGGACGCAATCGCGTAAGTCCGCCTCTCACGAGATCAAGAGCCAGACTTCAGCCCGAAACGCAGGTCGGAACGGCTGGAAATCAGGACTCGAACAGACTCTCTGAGAGACAAGACAGAGACAACACGTTGTCATCAACAGACTGTTGACGAATTACATGCACGCCAAGACTCCGTAGCTCACTCGTTAGACAGACAAATGACTTACTTTAAACATCTCGACGAGACAGTAACTTCCGAACTTAATAGCCAAATTATCCTCAGATGTTCGTAGATTTGCGCAAGCCGCACAGGCCTCATTTCAGGAGGTAGCGGGCAAGTTTGAGTGGAACAACAAAATTCGTGCTATGAGCGATTTAATACGACAATTAGAATTTACATTGGTAAGATTAGAGACCCGTCTAGGAGAGCTTCTATCTGCTCTGCAGCAAGCAGTACACAGACGAGTCGCCGTGCAGTTAATTCCACCTTACTTGTTAGAACGCATTTTAACTAACGTGTCATTGGGACTCCCTGAGAACGTTGATTTAATTAAGGGACTCCAAGACCTGCCATTCTACTACGAATATATTGAAACGGGAATTATGGCTACTAAAAAGGGGATTTTGTTATCTCTATCCATCCCATTACGAGAGGTTGACACGCAATTTGAAGTTTTCAAAATTTTCGTGTTCCCTACTACCGTTCTAAATAATACGTATATACAGTTTGACGTAAGTGACATGTACCTGGCTGTGAATATGGCCCAGCGCACACATATCGGCCTCTCAGCAGAGTACGTAGGGCGCTGTACTGGCCCGGATGATTTCAAAGTCTGCCCATCCGACAGTGCCATTCTCACGAACGAAGTTAAAACGTGCGCTATAAGCATCTATTTGCAGACAGACAGCTTACATACGAGCTGCGACCGAAGGGTGTATGCCACGCCGCCACCCCTCTCCCTGCTGCGACACGGGACCACGGTCGTTTATTACTGTCCCCGTCCACGACGAGTATTCTTCCGATGTCGGAGGGATGTCGCGTGGGAAACTTCATCGGTGGAGCTATCTGGAGCCGGACTGATCGAAGAAGCCTCTTCTTGCCATGTGACTACTGAAGGGTTACACTTACGGCCCGTGTTCCGGTCCCGCTCCAGTCTGACGGTACAACTGCCACAAGTTTACCTCCCCAAACTACGGGTGCTAGCCTCGAGTTCTGAGCTGGAGGCCGTGCGACGCTTCACGGACTCCTCCTTCTTCGAGAATATCAACTCCCAGGCTCGAACCCCAACTTCAATGGCCGATTTGACTACGAGGTATACGCCGAAAAACAAAGGACATTCGCTGTGGACCACTTGGCTTCTCCCCAGCATAAGTGCATCGGCGACGATCTTGTGTGTGTACATAATGTATATAGTATTAACCCCTCTCTACACAATTTTCCGCCAACCCGTGCACCAGTGCCTACGTCGGAAAAAGCCGGTAGAAGACAGTGTAGATCTTACAGTCAAACAAACACAGACCCTAGGCCAAGAACTGAATGAAGCACCTGCATCTGCAGAGTCTGTAACCGACTCAGAAGATCCCAGGGCAACTGCGGTTGCACCAGCTCCCCGATATGTAAGACATTAGAGCAGTGTAGTGATCTTCCGAGACACTTGTCACATTACACACCACACCAAATGTGTAACAGTTATACGTAACTTTGCAACCTTGTATTGTACTTATTAGTAACACCAAGTCCGCAACGTTTCCCTACGGAAATGTAGATCGTATTGAGTCGGGACGACTCAATGATTTAAAAAGGCGGAACTTGTAGAGGTATAAACGTCCAGGCCATTACGAAAACTCAAATTCTACTTCGATTTCTAAATGGTTGTGACATTGGTAGTCAGACCTAACTATGTGTGTATGCTGTGGTCAGCGCTTTCAGTAGACCAAGGTCGGCTTACAGACGTAAAGACCTATCAAAACAGCTGACGCTGAAAGATTGCACAAAGGCATCACGATGTTTATACCACGAACAATCTGCTGGCGCAGTAACGACCTCCACGGGGTTACGTTATAATGTAAGGCAAACAGTTGACAAACCAAAAAGCAAGCTAAGCTCCTTTTTAGTATTTAAGACCGAGATATTAGGGCAAAAAGAGAGAGGACCAGAGTAAAGTCCAGAGAGAGGACAGCAAGAGCGGATCATCCTGCGATTAGGTTACTTAGTGACAGTAGCCACTAAACTCGACAGCGGTACCAGGTTCAGGCCAGACAACGCGCTTACAAAGTACACAGCTAGATGGACAGCTTCATCAGGATCACCGTGCTGATTGGTAAGTGTGTGGTGGGCTGATGGGCACAGCATTAGGACCGTGTCAGTAAATTTGAAAGTCAACTGTTTGCCAGGATATAAACCCTACGACACCTTTTATATCAGCATTGTAAAGTCGTCACTTGTAATTATTGTAAGTCTTGTATATTTGCCTCAATTTCATTATACTCTGTAAATTGTAATTGTATCAGCGTGTCAATCGATCGTATTTGTTCCTTTCTAAACTACAGGACTTCGATCCCCGCCTAACAATACCGCTCGGGTTAGGCGAACGCTACCCGACCTGATTCCCAGACGGCAGTACTTACCTCGTACCCCACCCTCGTAACCAGTGTTGGTGACGGTAACCCGCCAGTCACAATTGGTATCAGAGGTTATCGAGTCAGGTCAACCCAAAACCTCATAGGATAAACCCTAATCAACAATAAGCAGAAACATAGGGTGGACACCCATTACAATTAGTGACAACGGGCACTAAGTTGGCTAAACTGTCCCCCCCCCGTTACAATTGGTAGGCAGCGGTGTTTTCTATTACAGTTTCGAAGGGTACAGATTTTACGCGCTATAACATTATACAGAGTGTGTGGCTTGTGCAAGTCAACATGACTGACATCGAGACTTTGCGAAAGGAATTAGCGGAGCTGAAACTGAAACTGACCGAAACCACGACAAAAGACTTATCATTGGTGACACTAATAAAAAACTGGTCAGGTACGTCAGCCACGGGTAGTCTTCAGGAATTTCTGAATTCAGTGGACACTACAGCCGACTTAGGGAGTTGGTCAGAGAAAGACAAAGTCAGAATAACGACCCTTAAACTAGTGGACAGGGCTCGCTCTTTTTATGACGCGACGCCGGAGCTCCACAGTGCAGACATCACGTGGAATGACTTCAAGAAAATTCTTTTGGAGCGTTTTAGGGACCCCAGGACAGACCAGTTTTTGTTCTCTCAATTACATTGCGCCCAACAGGGACAACAAGAGACTGTTCGAGACTTTGCCGATAGGGTTAGAAATCTGGCACAGCAAGTAACGCCTCACACTGACGACCCCGAGGCACAGAGGATGTGCAATTTGCAAACCTCCAGGATGCTAATCGCGAGTTTTACGAACGGATTACGTGGTAATCCCGGGATCCAATCCCGCTTTGCATGTCCATCCTCTATGGACGAGGCCGTAAGAATAGCAGTTACAGTGGAACAGGCCGAGTCATGTAAGAGTAAGATGGAGACCTTTTACGTGAACTCTACCACAAGGGAGACTGACCGGCTTAACCCCAGTCGGGGTAGGGCAAGGGGGAGAAATACGAATACGGACAAAAATTCTAGTGCATCCGATTTTCGATGTTTCGAGTGCGGAGGAAAGGGTCACTATGCAAATAGTTGCCCTACACGAAAGCAGCGGTTAGAATCGGTTAAAAAGAAAGAACAAGAGTCCTACAAGACCCCTGAATCGCAGATTAGGAACGAAAAGAGTCGCGGACGACGGCGCGGAAACCGACAGCCGCACAAGCCGTCGGGAAACTAGTAAAGGCTGGGAGCTTCAATAACACCTCCCAGCCGACTCAAAAAGAGGGCGCAGTCAGCGCATTAGTGGCTCCAGTCAGCACAGGTGACGCGGTCA
>LIUH01000141.1:0-1595 GCA_001462225.1 Fibrobacteria bacterium GUT31
ACCTAAGAATGCCATATTCATTGGTGATTTCAACACAGGCAGTGTTCAGGGAGCTGGTAGTGCTCATTGGTATAATGAATTGAATTATGAATTTGCAAAAAAAGGACTTCTAAATTGTGCAGATAGGCAAGAATGGGTATCAACTTTCTTCAGGGGAAGCAACTCGTGGCTTGATGATCATTGTTTTGCAACGGATGATTTAAAAGTCATTTCTTTTGGCATTGGAAATCGCGATTATTGGAAACAATACAGTGACCATTGCCCCATCATTGTTGATTTCGACCTTTAGTTAGTTTTAGGAATTTTACCACGAACCATCACCAACCAACACGAACAACAAGAAAGCTTCAGAGTACAAGTTCGTGGTGTTTGTGTGGTTCGTGGTTAAATAATTTAAGCCCCCCCTTTTTTCTCAAAACTTTTTTAACTCTATCGTTATTTGATAGACTGAGCATGATAGACTGAATCAACCTGCTGACTAACGGAGGTTCAGAATGTCAAAGTACGATCTTGATTTGGATTATATAATATACGGCGTTGATATTTCCAAAGAGGAACTCAATGCGATTATCGCGGAAGCGGACAGCATAACAGCGCAAGGTAACACAAGTCTCGAAAATTTAGCCGTTGCCTGCCTGAAAAAAGCCCAGTGCCTGTATAAATTGTATCAAGCCAATAGATTTCCCTTCAAGGAAAAACCGTATAAGGCCAAGGAACTTCTGGAAAAGGCACTGGAATTAATTCCGGATATGCCTGAAGCACTCATGCGGTTGGGGACTATATATAGCGACTTAACTGAATGTGAAGAACACTATTACGATGAAGCTCTGATTATGCATACCAAAGCAATCCAAATAAAGCCCGATTATGCCGCAGCCTTCAACAATCGCAGCAACATCTATAATTCAGAAGGATATTCCCGTTATAAAAAAGAAAATCATCTGGACAACTGCAAGAAAGCAATAGTCGATCTTACCGAAGCCATTCGGATACGGCCTTTTGATGCACTCTTTTATCATAATCGTGGTCATAATTATTCAGATTTAGGCAAGTATGAAAAAGCCTTTGATGATTTCTCCAAGGTAATTGAATACAGTTCAGACGAATTCAAAAATCAAAACAATGTTTTCGATAACCATAAAAAGGCATTTCAACATGTGTCAGAAAACCTGAAAACAGCGGAAATGTGCCTTGAAACGGTAAAACAGAACTGTTGGACACTTGAATATGTCCCTGAAAATCTGAAGACAGCGGAGATATGCCTTGAGGCGATCAGGGGGAATGGACGGGCGCTTGAATTTGTGCCAGAAAACCTGAAAACGGCGGAGCTGTGCCTTGAGGCGGTAAAGCAACACGGCTGGGCGCTTGCATACGTTCCCGAAAATCTTAAAACGGCAGTGTTGTGCCATGAAGCAGTAAAGCAAAACGGAACGGCATTAGAATATGTACCAAAAAATTTGAAGAATGTTGAATTATACGTCGAAGCAGTAAAGCAGGATGGCAGGGCGCTTAGAAATATACCCAAAAACCTGAGAACGGCGGAGATGTGCCTTGAAGCGGTAAAACGGTATGGCATGGCATTGACATGGGTGCCA
>LIUH01000141.1:1797-2112 GCA_001462225.1 Fibrobacteria bacterium GUT31
GACTCTAAAATATGTACCCGAAAATCTGAAAACAGAGGAGCTATGCTTTGAAGCAGTAAAACGATATGGCTTGGCGCTTGAATATGTTCCGGAAAGCCTTAAGAAGAATGAGATATGTCTTGAAGCGGTAAATCAGAAGGTGGAGGTATTTAAACATATTCCGGAAAACCTGAAAACGGAAGAACTATGCCTTGAAGCGATAAAACGGTATGGCTTGGCGCTAAAATATGTTCCAGAAAATCTGAAGACGGCAGAGATGTGCCTTGAGGCGATAAGGGGGGATGGACGGGCGCTTGAATATGTTCCTGAAAATCT
>LIUH01000141.1:2300-4087 GCA_001462225.1 Fibrobacteria bacterium GUT31
AACGGAGCAGCCCTTGCATTCATGCCAGAGAACATGAAGACGGCGGAACTATGCTTTGACGCGGTAAAACGGTGCGGCTGGGCACTGGCACACATACCTGAAAACTTTAAAACGGCGGACATCTGCCTTGAGGCGGTAAGGCAGAATGGCAGGGCGCTTGAATTTGCACCTGAAAACCTTAAAACGGCGGAGATATGTTTTGAAGCGGTAAAGCAGGATGCATGGGCACTTGAAGATGTACCTGAAAATTTGAGGACAGCGGAGATGTGTTTTTTAGCGGTAAAGCAGCGCGGCTTGGCGCTTGAATTTGTTCCCGAGAATCTTAAAACAACAGAGATGTGTCTTGCAGCGGTATTACAGAGATGGTCTATGACTCAAACCATAGATGGTAAATCTGAAGATATCGTAGCTCTTAAATTTGTTCCTGAAAAATTAAAGACAGCGGAGCTGTGCCTAGAGGCGATAAAGCAAAACGCAGAGGCTTTTGCATTCATACCAGAGAACATGAAGACGGAAGAGATATGCAGTATAGCATCTAGTAAAACGGCTTTATCCGGAGAATCTGAGGAAACCATGTTTCCTGAGATTGAAAAGTGTGCTGCTGAAGTGTTTCTTGAACTGAAAAAAATCTGACCAACGGAGGTTCAGAATGAAAAATACATGGAGGAACTCAATGAAACGGCCAAATAAAGTTACAATTTCCGGACACACAAAAAATCCCGACTTTAATGATGGTTATGGTATATATGAGTATACCGAAAACGGCTTCCTAAAATCATACTCAAGATTCTGCGATTTAGCTGAAAAACCCTGGTGGGTAGACAAATATCAAAATAATGATTTTGGATTGCCAATAAAAGCTGAAATGTTCTTAATGGGAGAATATGTACGGTATGATACGTATGAATATAGCGGTAATAACCTTATAAAACATTCTGTTTATGATCTAAAAAAAGGATTATTATCCAGTTTTGACGGAGGAATAAAAACTAACTCTGTGTATGAATATGACAATGATATAGTGGCGGCAAGGATAGATTATTATCCTGATGGGGAAATAATCAGAAACCAATATTCATGGGAAGAAAAAGATTGTTCTGTCCATCTTATAAACTGGTTGATATAGACGCCTGCGGGTGCTATACTCTCCCTAATGGCCCTTACCCGCAAGATAATTTTACGCTCTCTCGCGCTGTTCCTCTTTATACTAATAGCGGCGTCCTGCGCCACTGTTGTAACATTTGACGTTGAGCATCCGCCCAAGGTTGATTTGCGGGATGCCAAAACCATTACCGTTATTCCCTTTGAGTGGGGCAATGTCAGGGGGAATACGTATCTGGCAAGCCGCGTAACTGCCGCGCTGCTGAACGGTTTAAGGCGGGGGAACATTGATACCGTTGATCCGTATTTGGTGGATCAAAAAAAGGTGTGGAATTACAGCCAGTACGCCGATGTTTATATAACCGGCAGGATAATCAGCGTCAACGTCTATGATCAGCTTGAATCAGAAAGAGAGATAAATGAACCAAGCCAACAGCGAATCAGAATAGAAGAAGTTATTGGCAGAACGGCGATTGTTGATATAGAGTACAGCTATATTCGTTCGGTTGATAACAGGACGCTGGGAACCTTCAAAAAGACTGAAGTTGCCCGCGCTTCTTTTGAGCAAACAAGATACCGCAGACTGGAGACCAATCAGTCTGGCGGCCGTAATCCGGGATATGATGCAGGCCGTGATGCGTACCGCAATCCAAATTCCGGGTCGCCGCGGCGGGGGGCAGCGGGGC
>LIUH01000142.1:0-1352 GCA_001462225.1 Fibrobacteria bacterium GUT31
CAAACGGATGAATCAGGAAAAGCAGAGCGCCATAGAATACGCCAATCAAAGCCTGCTTTTGGACATTATTCCGGTAATTGACGACTTTGAACGGGCAATTCTGGCCGGGGAAAATTCCACCGATTTTGCGGCTTTTCTGGACGGCGTAAAAATGATTGAAAAGCGGCTGACAAGCCAGCTTGAGGCCAAGTGGGGCCTAAAACGCTTCAATTCCGCCGGAGAGCCCTTCGATCCAAACAGACACGAGGCCCTGATGATGGAAAAATCCCCGGATGTAAGCGAGCCGACCGTTCAGGAAGATTTTTCTAAGGGTTATCTCCTGAAAGACAGGGTGATTCGGGCGGCAAAAGTAAAGGTGTTAATGCCGGCGGCGGAAAGCGGTGAATAACGGCTTTTCTATCGCGGCAAAAATAAATATAATAAGAGTGGCGGCAAGTCCGCCGCTTATATAACAGGAGAAAATCATGGGAAAAATAATCGGTATTGACCTTGGGACAACTAATTCATGCGTATCCGTTCTTGAAGGCGGCGAACCTATCGTCATTCAAAGTTCGGAAGGAGGACGCACTACCCCGTCCATCGTTGGTTTTACCAGCAAGGGCGAGAGAATTGTAGGCGCGCCGGCAAAAAACCAAATGATCACCAACCCAGAGAACACCGTCTTTTCTATCAAGCGGTTTATGGGACGGCGTTTTTCCGAAGTATCCAACGAAATGAAACTTGTTCCGTATCGCATAACGGAACAGGGTGACGACGTGCGCGTGGACATCGACGGAAAAAAATTCTCTCCGCAGGAAATTTCCGCTTTTGTTTTGCAAAAGATGAAACAGACCGCCGAGGACTATCTGGGCGAATCCGTCACCGAAGCGGTAATCACTGTTCCCGCGTATTTTAATGACGCGCAGCGTCAGGCGACCAAGGACGCCGGCAAAATCGCAGGCCTTGATGTAAAACGTATCATCAATGAGCCGACCGCCGCTTCTCTTGCCTTCGGTTTTAACAAGGATTCGAAAAAAGACAAAACCATCGCCGTTTACGATCTCGGCGGCGGTACTTTTGATATTTCCATTCTGGAACTCGGCGACGGCGTTTTTGAGGTGAAGGCGACAAATGGCGACACTCACTTAGGCGGCGACGATTTTGATCGCCGCGTCATGGAATGGCTCATCGCGGAATTCAAGAAAGACACAGGTATCGATCTTGGGCAGGATCGCATGGCGCTTCAGCGTCTTCGTGAAGCTGCGGAAAAGGCAAAGATCGAGTTGTCTTCGATGCAGACCACCGAAGTCAATCTGCCCTTTATCACTGCCGACCAGAGCGGCCCTAAGCACCTGCAAAAATCCCTTACACGG
>LIUH01000142.1:1559-1923 GCA_001462225.1 Fibrobacteria bacterium GUT31
AAAGGCGCTTGCGGACGCAAAGCTTACAGCCGATCAAATTGACGAGGTTATCCTTGTCGGCGGCTCTACCCGTATTCCGGCAGTTCAGCAGATTGTAAAAGACCTGTTTAAAAAAGAGCCGAACAGGGGCGTTAACCCCGACGAAGCGGTCGCGGTAGGCGCCGCAATTCAGGGCGGTATTCTCGGCGGCGATGTAAAGGACGTGCTGTTGTTAGACGTCACTCCCCTTTCGCTCGGAATTGAAACGCTCGGCGGTGTTATGACAAAACTCATTACACGTAACACAACAATCCCCACGCGCAAGAGTCAGATTTTCTCCACCGCCGCTGACGGTCAAACCGCCGTCTCCATTCAGGTCTTGCAG
>LIUH01000142.1:2067-10679 GCA_001462225.1 Fibrobacteria bacterium GUT31
CGAAATGGCAAACCAGAACCGCATACTCGGCCGCTTCGATCTTGTAGGCATTCCTCCCGCACCGCGCGGAATTCCACAGATCGAAGTAACCTTCGACATTGACGCGAACGGCATAGTACACGTCAGCGCAAAAGACCTCGGCACCGGCAAAGAGCAAAAAATCCGCATCGAAAGTTCCAGCGGCTTAAGCGATAATGACATCGACCGCATGGTAAAAGAAGCGGAACTCCACGCCGAAGAAGACAAAAGAGAACGCGAAAAAGCCGAAGTGCGCAACGAAGCCGACTCGATGATTTACAGCACTGAGAAAAACATCAAAGACCTCGGCGACAAGGTGAACGCGGCGGACAAGTCCAAAACCGAAGAGGCCATTGCCGATTTGCGCAAGGCTCTTGAAAGCGGTGACATTGAGTCAATCAAGAGCAAAACCGAGGCGCTCAAGCAGGTTTCCTACAAAATCGCCGAGGAAATTTACAAACAACAAGGCGCGGCGGGGCAACAAGCAGGCAATCCGGGAGCAGGGCCCGATATGGGCGGCTTTAATCCCAACATGGGCGGCGCAGGTTCTTCCGGCGGCGATAATACAAAGAGCGCCGAAGACGCGGATTACGAAGTGGTTGACGATAAATAATGGCTAAACGCGATTATTACGAAGTGCTCGGTGTACAGAAAAATGCCTCGAAAGATGATATAAAGAAGGCGTATCGAAAACTCGCCATTCAGTACCACCCGGATAAAAACCCCGGTGACAAACAGGCTGAGGAAAAATTTAAGGAAGCCACCGAAGCCTACGAGATACTCGCCGATGACCAAAAAAAATCCGCCTACGATCAGTTCGGCTTTGCCGGTGTAGAAGGCATGAGCGGACAGGGCGACTATTCAAACGTATTCCGGGGCTTTGAAGACATCTTTGGTGAGGGCGGCTTCGGCAGCATATTTGACAGCTTCTTCGGCGGCGGTTTTCGCAGAAGCGGGGCTTCAAGCGGCGTAAGACAAGGCGCCAATCTTCGTTACGACATCGAGATTCCATTTAAAGACGCGGTCTTTGGCACAAAGGTAGAAATTCAGTTTTCACATAACGAAGCCTGCACAACTTGCAAGGGTTCCGGCACGACGGACGGGTCAGGGAAAAAGACATGCCCCGTCTGTCAGGGTTCCGGCCAGGTGCGGCACAGCCAGGGCTTCTTCTCGGTGGCCACAACCTGCCACAACTGCCACGGCGACGGATCAATTATCGAAAAACCCTGTAATGACTGCGGCGGATCGGGAACGCAGAAAAAGCGGCAGAAGATCATGGTGACAATTCCGGCGGGCGTTGAAAACGGCAAACGGGTTGTCATCCCCAGACAGGGAGACGTCGGCCCCAACGGCGGACCGGCAGGCGATCTGTACGTATTTATCAGGATAAAGCCGCACGAGTACTTTGAGCGGCAGGGCTATGACCTTTACTGCGCTGTTCCCATCTCGGTAAGTCAGGCCGCTCTCGGCGCGGATATTCACGTAACAACTCTGGATAACAAGACAATCAAGGTAAAAGTACCTGCCGGAATCCAAAACGGGAAAATGCTCCGTCTCCGCGATGAGGGAGTTCCCTCGGGAAGCCACCGTGGAAATCTCTACATAAAACTCATGGTACAGATACCCGAAAAACTTTCACGCCGGGGAAAAGAACTGCTTGAAGAATTGGCCAGGGTCGAAGGCCAGAACGACAGTCCCAAACCAATACCGCTTTCGCAGCTTGGGGCAGATTCGTAAATTATTTTTTATGAAAGTGAAATTCCTTTATTAACTTTTCTATTATAAATTAAAGTATTATCATATATACTTTCCACTTTAAATGAATTGTTATCGGAAAATGTTGCCCAATATATTATTTCACCATTTTCAATGACAAATAATTTATTTTCTTCTGTATACGCAAGGAGTTCAGATTTTAAAGAAGAATTAGATATAGAAAGTTATTTACGATAAATTAGTGCAAATTCAAATCTCTGTTAAAATTTCTCCAAATATTATCTGAAAAGTGAAAAAACAATTATTACTGATGAACAAGTTCTAAAACTTTTCGGAAATCATCTGCAAAAATCATACAATGTTAATTTCCCCAATAATTTTTCCTATAATACCATTGGATTCTGTGTACCTGTTGGCATACCTTTCAATATGGGCAAACCAGACCTGAATTCCCATATATCAGATGAAAATTGTGCTATGTTTTGCCACCAGCTTGCATTGTTCCATTGTACAGACGTAATATCAGCTCCATGATTGCCGTTAGGATCAGAAATAATAGTAACTGTTACTCCAGTAATAACCATATCATTCCGGGCATGATTGTTTGTAAAAGAAGTGGATGCAAAATACCCTGTCACACGTCCAATATTTGGATCCCAGAAACCATCTGGTGAAACAGTTATAGACGAACCCAACGATATGCAATTTATAACCTTGTCGTTACCTGTTGAAGTTGAATGTCCTGTGCTATCACGTGCCGATACACCACCAACAATTATTGTGCCAGATATGTTACCAATAGCGTAGCAATTTTTAATAGTACCTTCATTCCATGAAACTATACCACCAGCACCTTCGCCGCCACCAGCAACATTCCCTGTAGAATAGCAATTTTGTATAGTACCAGAAAAATTCCATCCCGCTACTCCCCCAGCACTATTACCAGAGATATTACCACTAGAATAACTGTTTTGTAGAGTTCCAGAATTATTTCCCACTACGCCTCCTACTCTTGCCCATGTACCGCCGATTACATTACCAATAGAATAGCAATTTTGTATTATGCCAGTTACAATAACACCATTTCCTATATGCAAACCGCCATTATATCCCACTACACCACCGACATAATAATCGCCTGTAATTTCACTTGAAGAATAGCACCCTTGTACCATTTTATAGTTATATCCAACAACGCCACCGACATATGCATTAATACCTATTACATTGCCTGTGGAATAACTATTTTCAACCGTACTGCTAATATTCGATTGGCTGCCATTCGATCCAACAACGCCACCGACACAATTTGTGGCACCAGGGCTACCACTACCAGTAACATTGCCATCGAAGTAACAATTTTCTATTTTACCTCCATCATTCATTCCTACTATACCACCAACATATCCATAATGATCATAACTACCAGTAACATAACCAATGATCGTGAGATTCTTTACTATAGCACCTTTCCCTACATTACCGAAAAAGCCGACATATTCGGCAGTAGAGTTTATTAAGAGTCCTAAGATATTTTTTCCATTACCGTCAAAACTACCACTGAATGAATTGTTGTGACTGTTACCTATCGGGGTCCATGCTCTATTCTCCAAATTTATATCAACAGTTAATTGGTAATAGGCGGCGCGTGACCATCCATCTTTACCAGTACCTACTTTACGTAAATCAGTTTCGTTTGTAATTAAGAATGGATTGTCAAATGTTCCCAACTTCTCATAATTGCCATTTGTTGAGTCATTATCAGAATCATTGTCAGAGTCATTATCACACCCAACAATCGTCATTCCGAATACCAACACCATTGCCAGTATTCCCAACCAATTTTTTTTGTTTGCCATTTTTTTTCCTTTACTTTGTCAACCAAAGTATATTATGCGTTTAAATTCATAAAACCCAATGTTTCTTAAATGCCCTTTTTTTAACAGTTGCAACCTCTTCAGATTTTATGTCGGATAACTGCCGTTATAAGACAAATTGACTTAAAAAATTGTTCAAGAACATCATAATCCAAAGTGATCTGTAATTTGCCTTGGTTTTCATCGTTCATAATAGGTTCGCCCTTCAAAATTAATAATCAAATCATATAACGATTTGATTTTTGGTCTAAATTCGGTCGGTCTTTCCCCTTTTGGTGATCCGATTTATGGACTGACAGATAGTTCTCCACCACCAAAATCATCATTTCTTTGCCCTCGTCGTCCATTTCCTCATAAATAGACCGTAATTCTTCAATTTTCTCTTTTTCCTCCATGTTTTTATCCCTGCAAACCGTATATAGGTTATAATGTGATTGTATATCGATTATGTTAGAACGTCAACAGATTTTTAAAAAAAATTCCATAAAATCTCTATTTTTTACTCATTTTTAGGGTTTCAAATACGTTGAAAAATGACTTTTTTTCATATATACTGTCTAAAAATGGATATTACTGACCGTTTAAAAGAAATCAGGGCAACTTTAAATTTGTCCCAAAGAGAATTTTCAAAACAGATATATATAAGTCAAAGTTTATACGCTGATATTGAATTGGGAAATGTTGAACTTAAAGAACGGTATATCAGGTTAATTTCTTCGCAATTCAATGTCAATCTTGATTGGTTAAAAGAAGGAACTGGTGAGATGTTTAAATTGTCAAAAAATGATGCTAGATTAGAACATTTAATTGATATATTTACCCAATTAAATCAGGATTTACAGGATTGTGTATTAGAGCATTTAAAGGGATTGTTAAAAGTTCAAAAAGAGATGAAGAAATAACAAATTATAAAGAGAAAATAGTTCGTCACTGCTTATGAGTCCAAATCAAAAAAGTGTTAATGACAAAAATACCAACTTGTTAAAACTTTCTTCTTTTTTGTATACTTGTGGTCAGGTATACGTAAAGGGATAATCCCGATACACTAAAAACGGGAAAACTCCAGCGGTAAAATCGGCATCACACGGCCGTTTTTTTCTATACGATAACGAATGTCAGTTCCCGGCAGGAGCAAATCCATAAAAGAAGAAACCACAGAAGTTTGACTGTTACGGTTCTTGAAAAGAGCCGCCACAAAAGGAAAACGACTGAGCAGTTTTTCCATAAATTTTGGTTCGGGATACTCTCTGTAAATCAAGCTTGTTCCCTCTGGAATTTCAGCTAACGTACGCGCCGTTTTAAGCGCATCGGAAAGACTGCCGACACTGTCAATCAGCCCGGCTTCCAGCGCTCTTGTACCGGAAAAAATCCTGCCCTGTGCAACCGCTTCCACTTTTTCTACGCTCATGTTTCTTCCGGCCGCAACTTTTTCCACGAAGACATTGTAAATGTCCAGTATATAATTCCTGTAACGTTCTTCTTCCTGCGCTGTCAGGTTTCTGTACGGTACCAGCACGCCCGTAAGCAAATCCGCATGGGCGCCGCGTTGAAGAGTCTCCGTACTTAATCCAAGCTTGCTGTTAAGGCCGTTGTCGTAAAACCAGCTGCCTATTACGCCGATAGAACCCGTAATCGTATACGGAGTAGCGGTAATATGACTGGCGTCCATTGCCACCCAATAGCCGCCTGAAGCCGCCACCTGCCCCATAGAGACAACTACCGGTTTTTTTTGTTTCGCGTAACGCACGGCATCGGCAAAATAATCGGCGGCTTCCGCGCTTCCCCCCGGCGAATTGATCCTTACCACCAAGGACTTGATCCGTTTGTTATCCGCCAAATCCCTGATTGTACGCGACAGACTTAACGCGGCCATTCCGCTCTCCATATCTGTTTGGCCGTTTGCATAGACAACGGCAATAACAGGCGGCCTCTTAAAAAGACCTCCTGCTCGTGGAGGAGAGTATTTTGCCTGAGTTTCGGTCAAACTTGACGCGGAATCGCCGTACAGGGCAAAATGTTGGACTTCTGCGCCCTCAATCTCTTTGACAGCTTCGAGTACCGCGTCTTTTCTGCCTGTACGATCGACAAGGTTCCGGCTCAATGCGTTTTTTGCCGAGTAGATAAACTCACGGTTTAAGATTGTGCCAAATTCTTCATCCGTCCAATTACGCGCAACTTTTAGCGTATCACGGGTAAGGCTAAAAATGTCATCCAAATAATCGTTGTACTGCCTGCGATCCGCATCCGACATGGAATCCCTTGTAAAGGTTTCCGCCGCGGACTTGTACTCAAAATAACGCAGTTCTCTTACCCCAATTCCAAGTTTTTCCAGCGTATGTTGCACATAACTTTTGCCCATAGAATAACCAAGCATACTCAAAGTTCCCAATTCGTCCATTACAATTTTGTCCGCCACGGAAGCAAGGGTATAAATGTCCATATCGGCATTGCTGATAAATGCGCAAATCTTTTTTCCGCCGGATTTAAACTGTTCCATCGCGGTTCGCAGTTCCCACAAATAACCACTGTCACGGGAAATCGAACCAATATTCAGGATGATGCCTTTTACCTTATCGTCATTTGCGGCTTTTTCAATCACCCTGAATATTTCCAGCGGCGATTTTGTACGGGCAAAAGGATTACTGCCGCGTACATCATTTAAATTCAATTCAAGATACATACTTTGAGAAAACAACGGAAAAGACACAAAGCAGAACATACCCAACGCCCAATATTTGCAGCTAACACTCACTTTTTCTTGTCCTTTGGTTTTGCTTTGGCTGCGTTACCTGATTTTACGCTTGCCTTTTTACCGGCCTTCACACTTGGTTTTTTGTCCGCTTTTTTACCGCTGCTGTTGCCGGCTTTTCCGGTTACTTTTGCTGTTTTATCAGCTTTCTTGCCGCTATCCCTGCCTGTTTTTTTTGTTTTATCAGCCTTTGCGTTTTTTACAGCTTTCGCGTTTTTACCATCGGTTTTGTCAGTTTTGCCGGGTTTCACACTTGGTTTTTTGTCAGCTTTCACGCCGCCGCTCTTGCTGGGTTTTCCGGCTGTTTTTACTTCTGGTTTTTTGACAACTTTTTTTTCACCTGCGCTTTTTCCGGTTTTTACGTCTTTATTGGTTTTTACGCTGACTTTATTACCGGCCTTCGTAGTTGTTTTTTTTGCGCCTGCTTCCGTGCCGGTTTTTACGCCAGTCTTCTTTGCGGCGGTTTTTCCGGGTTTCGCCGTCAAATTTTCAAGAAGAATATCAAAACGATAACCGGATTTATTTTCCGCCTTGATAAGGATTTCGTAAATTTTCGCAATGCGGTCAATCCGCTCATCAATGGGAATTTCCACAGAGCTTTCCACCATGAAGAACAGGGACGAATAGAACAGTGTGTCTTCAAATCCTTCCTTGTTAAACCAGATAACGTCGTCAAAAATGTTGATTCCCAACACGCGCCTGAAATCTTCATCAAGGTAATTTTCCTCAAGGATTAACGCGGAGAACTCCGCGGCGTCGAATTTTTTTCCTTCTTCCCAGAATGGCGCGATTTTTGTTTTGCTCAAAACAATCCTTGCTATATCAATTATTCTCCATGCTTCATATTCCGATGCGCCAAAACGGCAAAAAATCTCCCTCAGTTTTCTGCCAAGATCCCAGTGAGTAAAGGCAAGATCGGCCGCATGGCGTCCATTCGCTTCTTTGCCGATTACCAATCGAAGAAGGGAAAGCAATCCGTAACCAAGAGCGACAGCGCACAACAGATTTTTATTTTTTATACGTTTTTCAATCTCGGCGAGAAGCGGCGTTGCCGGATTTTTGAGCGCCTCGTTTATTTTTGCCAGTCTGCCGGTGAATTCGTCAAATTCTTCCAAAATAACACCCATGCCAACATCCGTAAATTTGCAGCTAACATCATCTTCGTCGCCTGACGTTCCCGTCTCAGAAGCGGACCACGGTTCCCAATCGTCCGTACCGTTAACAAAGTTTAACGCGGTTACTATAAATTCCCCGGCAAGCTCATTTAATAATCCACCGGCGGATCTCTTGCCGCTCAAATTGCACAAACTGCCAATGATTTCCGGTTTGAAAAGTTCCTTAAAGCTGTAATAAAGTTCACCAAGGAAAATGTCCTTGATTGCGGCTAACGGATCGGGCACTCCCCTGCCATCCAAATCGTTGTTTAACCTTGCCCAGCGGCCTTTGGCATCGTCTTCTACTTCATATATATCCAGAAAAACCTGCGTCTCGTAGCCTTTCAATCTGACAAATAATCCGTTTTCGCAAATCGCCTTGGAAGAACGGATAAACCACAAATTCAATTTCTGTTCGCGTAACAGAGTAAAGTAATGGCTTTCCGGGTGGATAGAAAGAGCCTCGCTCAGGCTGTCTCTGTATTTGCCGCCTTCGCGCGGAATTGCGGGATCGCTCATCCTGATCCAGCCTGCGGTCTCATAGTAGGAATTGTTGTAGAAAATAAGCGTCTTTTCCTCTCCGCCGCCCGCCCACGCGCGGTTGGAGTAGGCAAACACATTTTCGTTTACCGATCCGTTGTCGCAATACATATCATAAAGCCTGAACATCGCGCTGCCGGAAAAAAGATAGCGTCTTTTCATCAACGGGAAAATCTCACGCTCGTGACGGTCTACCATGTATGCATCCGGCTGTTCGTCGCGGTAAGCGCGGCGGTACTCCATTCCGTACTTTTCCTCGAAACCTTCAATTTGACCGTGGCCAAACATGGGCAGTCCGGGCATTGTTACGAGCAATGTACAGATACCGAAATATTTATCGCCCTTGCCAAACTGCGCGACAGCGGTTTCCTCATCGGGGTTGTTCATAAAATTCACAAAACGTTTGAGAATCTCGGGATCAAATTCCAGTGTATTTTTAATAGTCGCGCGATACTTGGAGTTCTCCTCGTTTTTCAGCATATTCATAAAGGCGGAATTGTAAACGCGGTGCATACCGAGAGTGCGGACAAAGTAACCTTCCATCATCCAGAAAGCCTC
>LIUH01000143.1 GCA_001462225.1 Fibrobacteria bacterium GUT31
ATGGCTCTTTGCATAGAGAAATTTACCCGTCATTATTACGAGCTTTACAACGACAAAGATAGCAAATTTTTGGAAAGCGAGTGCCGTATTCTGTTTTTGACCTATTTGAAACCCATCCTCAACGGCAAAGGCTTTTACCATGTTGAGGCGGAAACCCGCAGTAGAAGCC
Organism: Fibrobacteria bacterium GUT31; assembly: GCA_001462225.1. Classification (GTDB taxonomy): domain Bacteria; phylum Fibrobacterota; class Fibrobacteria; order Fibrobacterales; family Fibrobacteraceae; genus Fibrimonas. The sequence continues at coordinate 170 of LIUH01000143.1, forward strand.
GAATGGATGTAATAGTTGACTTTGGCTTGGAGCAGTTCATAGTTGAATTGAAATTATGGTATGGTGAGCAGAAGCACGAGAAGGCATTAGGGCAAATTTCCAAATATTTGGATAGCAAAAGTAAAGACATTGGTTATTTGCTGACATTTGATTTTAGGAAAGCGGAAAATGTCGGTAAGCCGAGGATGGAGTGGGTTGAGTATAATGGTAAAAGGATTTTGGATGTTATGGTGGGGTTGTGACTGTTTACTATATTATTTAATGACAAAACTTACAAGGGGGTGTGAAATAAGCGAAATTAGGCTTTTTTTGAAAGTTGCATTGACGGCGAGCTTAACGCTTGCCGCAGTTTTCTTTTTTTCTTGTTCGGATTTTTCCGAAATACCTTATGAGGCCAGATTATCCCAAAATTCGGGTGAAACCAGCTCTACCGGCTCAGAAGTCAGTTCCAGTTCGGAAACTAGCTCTAGTAGCTCGGAAATCAGTTCTAGTTCAGAGGCCAGTTCCAGTTCGGAAATTTCATCTTCTAGTGAAGCGAGTAGCTCCTCCATTTCAAGCTCAAGCAGCGTTTATTCAGGTGATAAAATTTTAATGGAAGATTTTCAAAATACTATGAATTATAATTTATGGGGATATAAAAATATTGGTGATACGTATAGTAGTAGTATCTACCCAGCTATTAAACATAATGCCGGTAATACATACTTGGAATTTACAGATTATTCTCTTGTGAGATTGTCATCGGGAAACTACGGAGGTATTAATCTTACGCAATGCATAGCCGGTTTTAGTTATAGCTATAGAGGAGCAGAGCATAGTTTTGTAATAAACTTGTATGGTGCTCAAAGTGAAGAAAACGGATATTTTATGGGATTTGAGGAATCTCCTGACTGGGTAACTGTATATCTAAGCCTTTCGGATTTGAAAAAAAACGGTAATGAACCGTTGGAAATCAGTAAGCTATTAAGTATTACCGGTTTTATTTGGATTATTGATACTTATAATAATCCTCAAGCTTTAGCAATAGATGATTTTTCTTGTTTAGGAATATAGCTCATGCGGTTTGTTTTCTCAATGTTTTTTGCAACAGCAACGTATGCTGCCAATGTGCTTGCTGTTTTGGAGATAGTTCCTAAGTCAGAGGTCAATGCCAGCATCACCGAAATGCGGCATTTAACCGATGAACTCCGCCGCCAAGCGATTTCGATTTTGCCGGAGGACAGCTACACCGTTCTCACCAGAGACAACATGATTTCTCTAATACCGCCGGACGAAGAGGAAGCAAAGTGTTTGGCGGAGGGTTGCGCTGTTGATATAGGCAGAGCTATAGGCGCAGAATACATAAGCCAAGGGAGCATCGGCAATTTCGGCGAAGACATGAGTTTGTCAATAGAGCTTTACGAAACAATGAGCGGCAAACTGCTCGGCAGCATTGTAATAGAGAGCCGTGATGTTAAAGGTTTGCTTTCCGCAATAAGGGAACAAGCACCGAATTTGTTTTCAAAAATATACAAGAGTTCGGGTGCAAGCAAAAACACGCGGGCAAATATACCGACAAATATAAACACCGAAAAAACACAATTCAAAACCTCTACATGGGTTGCCATTGGGCTGGATGTTTTAGGTGCAACAGCCTTGGGCCTTGGGTTTTATCATAATGCCAAGGGAAATGAATATTACAAAACCTATAAAAACATGGAGAACGGTTTGGAACCGCAGGTTTACAAATCCGCATACAAAGATATTGAAAATTCAAAAAGAAACAGAAATATCTCTTATGCGGTAGGCAGTGCCTTGCTGCTCTCCGGCATAGCAATTCATATTTGGTTTTGAGTTTGCTTCAACCTTGCCTATTCACCAAATGAACAGGCTCTCTTCGCACAGTGCGGGAATATGCGCCGCTGTTGCCGTAAGTTCTCCAAGCGCGATCGCGAGGATCTACGTTTTGAGTCATTATTGTCTTCATCGTTTCTTTGATTATGCTGCGCGAAATTTCCAAAAGCTCCGAATTGGATGCGGACATATTCTTTACAGCCATAACTTCCTTTTTGAGTTCTAAAGATACGGTTTCCAATTTTGAACCGTCAAATTCCGGGTAGGCCTTAACTATGTCGCGAATGGTTTTTGTCTCTAAATAGGCATTATGCGCCAATATATCCGCATTGTAGGCGCGACGAGCTTCCAGCCGATTTATATTTTCGTTTATGTTTTCTATTTCGTTTAGAGCATCGGTGAGTTCGGTTAAGTTGTTGGTTATTATGGCTGTGCGCTGTTTTACGAGCGTTTCCTTGAATTTAATGTATTGCTCCTTCATTTTGCCAAGCACTACAATCAAGGTTTCAAATTCCTTTTCAAAGTTCATAAAGCCGCCTCCTGCGAAAGTTGTTCTCTGTATTGCAAAACATTTTTAACATAATTTTGGGTTTCCTCATATGGCGGAATTCCGCCGTATTGCTCAACTGCGCCGGGACCGGCGTTGTAGGCGGCAAGAGCTTTGCTTTCATCGCCGTTAAACCGCGAGAGCAACTGTTTAAGGTATTTCGCGCCGCCCATAACGTTTTGCCGCCCGCTGTAAGGATTCACAACACCCATTTCCTTTGCGGTGAAATCCATAAGCTGCATAAGTCCTTTTGCACCCTTGTCGGAGCGGGCCAGCGAATTTCCGCCGCTTTCTTGGCGAATCACGGCTCTGAGCAAATTTTTATCCATATTCAAGGTTTCAGAGGCCTCGTTTACCCAAGTTTCTATCTGTGTTGCGGAAGCTCTTGTGTACTGGGCACTATACGCACCCTGGGCTGCCATAATTTTTTGCGGGCTTTCGGCATCTTTGCCGGCAAGTTCCTTGTAAATTATCTGCGCCAAGCCAAAACTCCCCGTACGGCTCGCAGTATTTGCGATTTGTTCATCCATCATTTCCGTGAAAATTCGCCTGCCATTGCTCATTTCTTCGTCTTTTGGAACGGTATTTCGCATGGATTTGAGCATTTGATGTATAAACATCGCTTCAAATTCCTGAGCTACTTTCCATTTTTTTGCATCACCGGAAGCAGCGTTTGGAAAACGCATCTCAAGGCCATCTGTTCCCGCAATAGACATATCGTTGGGAGTATTGCAAAAAGCGTGCCATCGACATTTTTTATTTTCTAAATTCCACATCATGCAAATTACCTCTTCTTCACAACTTCGCGGTGTGTTCCCTGCGCTTTTTACGCCGTTGGAAAGCGATGACCATAATTGCTTGTACAATTCCACAGATTACGAAAAAGCAAAAAAAATGATAGACGACCTTATAGCGGTTGGCGTTCATGGCTTTGCCCCAGTTGGAACTACAGGGCAGAGCGCAACCCTTAGCACCGAGCAACATTTGGATTTTATAAAATTCACACTGGATTACGTGGACGGCAGGGTACCTATAATTGCCGGTGCCGGCTCCAACAGCACAAGGGAATCCATTGAAATAATACAGGAGATTTTAAAAATAGCCGAAGTTCCCATGCTTTGCCTCACCGGTTACTACAACACCCCTCCGCAAGAGGGAATTTATGCCCACTTCAAGGCTTTGAGCAGGGAAACCGGCGCAAAAATTGTTCTTTACAACGTGCCGGGGCGTACTGCCAACTATATGCACCCCAACACCGTGATAAAACTCGCCGAAGACGAAAACATAATCGGTTTAAAACAAGCCGTTGAGTTTCGCATCGGAGAAAAATTCTGCGAAGACACAAAAAGCATAATTGAGCGAACAAAAGACTTGGATTTCACCGTTGTATCCGGCGAAGACAATGCTTTTATAGATATGCTGGAATTCGGCGGCACCGGCTTGATCAGCGCAACGGCGAACATTCCGGAGGCTGCAAAAATTTTCGTGGAACTATACGATTCTTTCAAAAAAGGCGAAACCAAAAACTGCGACAAATTGCAAGACGATGCCCGTGACTATGTGGAAGCCGTGTTTTGCCGCAAAAATCCGATCCCTTTGGGAACATTCTTCAACAGCCCGCTTCTTTTGCCCTTGGTGAGCGTTAAAGACACCGAGCGCGGCGATGAGGCAGAGGCACGTATTCATGAACTTGTAAAAGAAAAAGCACGGAGTTTGCTGAAGTATAATTCGAGAATTGGGAGTTGAGAGTTGAGAGTTGAGAGTTGAGAATTTGGTTAATCGGGATTTTGGCGGTGGCATTGCATGCTGCGCCTTTGTATATAGAAAGTGACGAAGCCTGGGTTTGGAGTTCGGCGGTTCAGTATAAAAAAGGCAAAACGGATTCCGTTGTGTTTGCGAAACTGGCGCAAATAGAGGTGGGCAGCCCTGCTGTTCTTTCGCAGATTCCAAGGGCGGAAAGCTCGCTGCTGAGGCTCGGATATTTTTCAAAAAACAGCGAAGCAAAACTTTACCGAATAGCGAATAGAAACAGCCTTGTTCCGGTTTTTGACTTGGCAGATGCAACGGCAAGTTTTGCAGAGGCTTCTTTTGCATACGATGCGGAAAGCGGCGATATGAACGGGCTTTTGAAAGTACAGCTTATGAATATTGCCGGCACGGCAAGGGATTTTTCCTTTGGCGGCGAAAATTCTAAAAACTATCGCTTGGCGGAGATGTCTTATAAAGAGCCTTTTATACTGGGTTTAAACGGTTCGCTAAAACTTCACGGCGAATTTTTTGAGGACGACTCAACCAGGCAAAGAAACGCAGACCTAAAATATATTCAAAAATTGGGTTGGGAATGGCAATACTGCGTAGGCGGCGGTTATAAAAACAATAAACCGTTTTCTTTCCTTTCATTGGGCTTTGATAGCAGAGATAAAGTTCCGCTTCCTTTCAAAGGGTTGTTTGCAGAAGTGTCTGCCGAACTTTCGCAATTCGCCGCTGTGGGTTTAAACGGGGAATACTACCAACCTTTTTCAAAAAACTGGACACTGCTTTTGGAGGCAAAGGGATTCGGAATGTTGCCTGCAAGAAATTATGCAAAAGAGGATTTATTTTTTATAGGGGGCAGCAATGACTTCATAGGTTTGCAGCCGCGTAGCATCAGAACTAGGGCATATGGGCTTTCCGAGATGGATTTTCAGTGGCATGGCTTAAAGAATTCCGCTTTGCACATATTCGGGCAAAACGGGATTTACAGGAATAGGGGGCCTTTTACAGGTTGGGAGAGAATTTTGGCTTATGGCCTAGGATGGGAGCAGGGCATTTCAAATGCTGCTATAGCCATTTATTACACGCTTTTGCAGGGTATAAGCCCAATGGACGGTTTGCTGAATATGTCGGTGAAGCTGGGATTTTGAGGTTTTCTAAATTCCAGCTATGGCTAAAAAATTATGCGTGAATATAGATCATATCGCTACAATTAGAGAAGCGCGCAAGGTACGTGAACCGGAACCTGTGGCTGCAGCTATATTAGCGGAGTTAGCCGGTTGCAGCGGCATAACCGTGCATTTGAGGCAAGACCGTCGCCACATAAACGACGGTGATGTGCATCTGTTGCGCCACACCGTTGTAGGCTCTCTGAATTTGGAAATGGCTCCGTCTGCGGATATGGTGCAGTTTGCCAAAACGGTACTTCCCAATATGGTGACTTTGGTCCCGGAAGGCCCAAACGAGCTTACAACCGAGGGTGGCTTAAACGTTGAAGCTAAAATTTCCGAAGTCACAGCAGCGGTTCAAAATTTGCATAGCTCCGGCATTTTGGTGAGTTTGTTCATAGAACCTAAGGCGGAACAGGTAAAAGCAGCACGCAAGGCGGGTGCGGATTATGTGGAATTTCACACAGGGCATTATGCAGATGCCTTTGAGCGCCGCGATGAAAACGAAATAGAATCGGAACTTTCAAAACTGCAAGAGCAGATAAGTTTCGCACTCAAAAGCGGGCTTAAAGTCAATGCCGGGCATGGCTTAAATTACCGCAACATAAAAAGCATTGCGGAACTGAGCGGAGTAGAAGAACTCAATATCGGGCACAGCATAATAGCACGTTCCGCTTTAGTCGGAATAGAGAGAGCGGTAAAGGAAATGCTGGTGTTGATAGGCAAGTAGATTCAATTCACGATTTTCTCTGCGAGCAGTCTCTCGTAAATAAAACGGCACAGCTTGGATTGCCGCTCTTCGTTTAAACCCATAAATTGCACACCTGCCTTGTAATTGAAAACGGAAATTATCTTTAAGTCGGTATATAAATCCAGATTTTTAGCTATCAGCAGGCCGTTTACCAAAATATCGCCGGTTACCATTTTTTGCACGGGCATTTTTTCCTGGGACCATATGAGTTGCAACCCCCCCATGGATATATTGCTGACTCGCACCGGGTATTTATTGCCGTTTCTTGCAGTTATCAAAAGCTGGGCGTTTTCATACGATGGAATTTCAATACGTGCAAATTGCCTTTTGTCGCGAATATCACCGATGGATTCCGCTATGGCTTCTATTTTGTCTATGAATACCTGTTGCTCCGCATTTTGAAGGATAAAATTCATGCAACCTATTTTTATCAAATTCGTTATACACTCAGGGGTCGGTTTATTCAGCATTACAACGGGTATAATCGAACGCATTTTATGGTCTTGCCTCATAAATGCCAGATGATCAAAAACAGTGCTATCATCTTCCGAGTAGGTACATAAAAATATCGGATACTCTCCGGATGCTAAAGCCATAGTTGCGTATGCTATCGATTCCACAGCCTTCGGCACAAATCTTTGATACATGAGCAAACGAATGAATTTTTCGCTTTCCGCCGCATCATTTGAATAGATGAGAATTTTAGAACCTAAAGCCATGAGTTTATATCACTTTTGGGATTGCGAAGTGGTGGTTTTCCTCTTGCGGAGCATTCATAAAAGCCTGCTCGCTTGAAAAACCCTGCATAGGAAGGTCTTCTCTTAAAGAGGAAGCCGCATCTGCGACCATAGGCTGAACTTCTTTTAAATCCAGCTCTTTCAGATTTTCCATGAGTTTCAGCAAGTCCAATAGCCTCTCTTTTGCTTGTGCAGCTTCTGCCTCCGAAAGGGTTAATCTTGAAAGTTTTGCCAACTTCTCTACATCTATAGATTGGGTCATAACATTAATCTAGAAAAAAAATACTACGTTTTGCATTATGCTCCTTGCACTGGTGGGTACAGACGAATTTGGAAAAGATGAGAGAATAGCCGGGTTTTGGAAAGAGGCTTTGGTCGGCGGTTCTGCACGTCGTATATTTTTTGCATCCGATTATATAGGGGAAGAAAATTCCTTGACAACGGATATTGCGCAGGCTTTAAGCCCTTCTTTTTTTGAGCCGGCATCTAGCGTTCTGGTTAGGCATTGCGAATTCATGCTCGCAGAAGAACAGCGACGCCTTGCGAATTTTTTGAGCGGAGCCGGCCAAGAAGGTTTTCAGGGAAATCTGGCACTTGACTTTCTTGAACTTGATAAAAGGAGCGTTTTGTGGAAATTTTTGGAAAAACAAGGGGTGGTGGAATCTTTTGTTCCCCCTAAAAACAGCAATGCAATTCAAAAATGGGTATCCGAGCATGTTCAAAAACATTTTCAAAGAAAAATAAATTTTGCCACCGCCCAGTACATCGCAGATGCCGTTGGCGGCGATACCAAACGCATACATAACGAGATAAAAAAGATACTGATGTACGATAGCGGCATACAGGAAATAAACTTGCAGCACTGCGGGCTGTTCATAAAACCGGATAGGGAAGTGCCGGCTTATGAATTGCAAGACCCCTTTGGATTTAGGAATTTATCGGAATTTTTACCCAAGTTTCGCAGAATTTTAGCGGAAGAAGGAGACGGTGCTTTTATGCCCATAATCGGTGCGCTCAGGGGCCGTTGCTTGACCCTCTTGCATATAAAAGTTATGCGGGCAAAAAAAATATCCGATGAAGATATAAAAAGCCGTGTTTTGCCGCCCAATCTGATTTTTACCTACCGAACCAATCGTTTGCCGGAACAGAGCTTCCAATGGCAGCTCGATAGCCTTCAAAAAACCATTTTGCGACTTGATGAGATTTCTTACGGTAAAAAAATGGGTTATTACGCAGATTTGGCATCATTTGAACTGGCAATTTGCGGGTTAATACTGCAGTAAATCAAAAAAATCTACCTCTTTCTCCTTTTTTTATATATTTTACTTAAACAATGGCTATGCAGAAAGTTTGTTTGGGTATAGAAATAAGCCAAGATGGGGTAAAGATCGCTTTGGTCGAACCGGGGCGTAGATATGTTATTAAAGTGGATGCAATTCCGACTTCCGTAAGTTCGATAGAAGATGTTTCCGTTTACACCTCGGTCCTTAGCTCTTGGGCCCGTAGCAACCTGCTCCCGAAAATAAACTCAATAGCTGTGGCTTTCTCGGCTTGCAACGGCATAATGCGTTTGGTCACCATTCCGAAAGAAACGGAAAATGCCATTAACTATATAAATTGGGAATTTGCTTATTCAATCAATTCCAAGGCAAGCGATTACCAGACAGATGTAGTGTTCTACCCAAACGCAAAGAAACCCGAACGTGCTATTGTAACGGCGATGCGCAAAAAACTTGTGGACTCTTTTTGTTCCGCAGATTTGGAAAAAAGCGGTTTTAAGCCGAACTACTTAATGGCAGACATCTGTGCCATCTTCAACCTTTTGGAATATACCGAGGGCTTAGGCAGTCAATCGAAATGCGTATTAAAAGCGGACGAAAAGTTTGTAATTGCCTTTTGGGGGAACGAAAAAGGCCCTCTTTCCATAAGGCTTTTGCCTAAAGACAGTATTTCTCCCAAAGCGGTTGTTGATATTTTGGAGAGCGGATACAAAGAATTTCCTAAGGCGAAAAGAAATGTTAAATTTTGCGGAGAACTTTCCGGAAATGCCGAATTTGCAGGAGAGCTTGCAAAAGCGGCTAAAGAATTGAAAGAACCGATAGATGTGCAGCTTTGGAATTCGCTTTCAAAATTTTCTTTGGAGAAAGTTGGGGATTTTTCGAAATTATCGCAGTGTTTGGGTGCCATAGGCGCAACCTTGAACTGCATATAATAAAAAGGAAACGGAGTTTTTGATGATAAAGTCCAATCTAATGCCACCAGCTTCTGCGAAGGTTAAGCCGCTTTCTCTTAAGAGAGTGAATATCAAAGCCAGAGGTACTAACAAAAAAACGGCAAGCGAGTCCAAAGGCCGTTTTAGCTCTGTTTCCAATGTTCTTTTTATGCTATTTGTTTTTTTGATAGCAGGTGTGTTGTTTTTGCAGTTTTTTGGGGTTCCGGGCTTTTTGCGCGGGGTTATACCGCAAAATGTGTTGGAGGTTTTAGGTTTAAGCGAAGAGACTGCGGCTACGCAGGTGTTGCGCGAGGCCGGGGCGCCGAAATTAACGGCTCATGGCACCAAAGCAGACGACCCTTCTATTCCGATTAACGGCTCCGTTGAAGAGGTTGTTAAAACTATGCGTCCAGATATTTACTTTAAAAATAAGCAGTTGACAAGCTACAAAGAGCAAGCTTTGAGCAACCGGATTCCATACCAAAAACAGGCTTTTCATATTATGTTGAGCACATTTTATAAAGCAACCCCGGACGGCATAGGTTATCTGGATCTTGCATATCAGGCTCCCAATTTTTATTTTGTTCGCGCAGTGGCGCAGGATTCCCGTACTCGCACTTCTTACCTGGATCAATTGAGAGCTAAAGTTATGCCGGATCTAATTGTGAGGGATTCCGCTACGGTAAAAGACGGCGGTATTGAATTTTCCGTATTCGGCAGTACTGTGCAACCGGATTTATCTGAGTTAAAGCCGATGCGGTTGGTAGAGTATTCAAGGGTGAAATCGGAAATTATGTCTTTGCGTACTTTGGCTGTTGCCAATCAAGTACGTTTAGTGGGTTTGGAGAATTCCATTGAAGATAATTTGGAAAACTATCGTAGAATTCTTCTGAAAACCACCACGGAAGCTGACTATCCCTCTCTTTTGAATTTCGCGGAAGCACTCCAAAGATCCAACGTAGCATTCGGCGTTCAGCAATTTGTTTCCAGGCCGGCTGGTCCCGAGAAGATGCATTCCGCTCTGGAATTCGTGTTGTATGCGACAATGAAGTAGGTTTTCTATATTTACCCTCATGATTGTGTATAATACCCCCAATGCAGGAGCTTGTGGTGCAGGCCCAACCTGACACTTTTAGACCGGATTATGACATAAAAGTTAACATTGTCAAAAAAACTTTTACATACACGCTCCATTTTCCATACATAAAATCAGAATTTTCCCCCTTCAACAAAAAGGAGACATTTCATGACCAAGACAGCAAACAGGGCAAGGCACGCCTTGCCCCTACTTCCCATCCTCTTAATCCTCTTCATCGGGGGTATCGGGGTTCCTACACTCACTTCCTGCTCGTCAGACGATAGCGATGGTGGCGGCGGCTCACCCGGCGGCGGCAGTTTCAAAATCGTCAGGATCGGCACCCAAACTTGGATGGCCGAGAACCTGAATACCAATGTTCCCGGCAGCAAATGCTATGGCGAAGGCGGTGAAGTCGTAGTAGATATAGAAATAGACGTGGACGGCAATTATAATTACATTACAGAGCCATTATCGCCAGCTGAAATTCAGTCCAACTGCACAAAGTATGACCGTTTGTACGACTGGGCAACGGCAATGGCCCTTGATGCAAGCTGCAATTCCGTCAGTTGCGCCGGTCAGATAGGCAATCCTCATCGTGGCATTTGCCCCCAAGGCTGGCATATTCCCAGCGGTGATGATTGGAGTACTCTTATAGATTATGCCGGCGGTTATTCAGAGGCAGGCGGCAAGTTAAAGGCTACAAGCGGCTGGAATGAAAACGGCAACGGCACGGATGAATATGGCTTTTCCGCCCTTCCGGGTGGCTACGGCTATTCCGATGGCTACTTCTACGATGTCGGCGACTTCGGCATCTGGTGGAGTTCCAGTGAGTACGAGAGCGGCAGCAACGGCGCCTACTACAGGGGCATGCGCTACAACTACGAGAACGCAAGCTGGAACAGCGGCGTTAAGGGCAACTTGTTTAGTGTTCGTTGCGTCCAAGACTAAACGCGAAGCGCCGCCGCTAGCCTTGGCAAGCGGCGCAACCCGAGGCTGTGAGCGTTTATGTATGGCTTAGCGTTGGGGCGTAGATTGGAAATTGCCGGGCAACCCCGTTACAAAAAATATAGCCCATGCTTGAGTTTTTTCGAGCGAATTTATCTACAGATACTGCTTTTCTCCTCTTATCATCGCAGAAATTCTACCGACAAACGAATAGCCCCAGTTATTTATATGCACCACTTCCACCCTCGTGCTTTTCCTTAAACCCGCGCTTTCCTTTGCAATTTCAAGCGCATGTTCAAAACCGCCTATTTCGTCTATCAAACCGTTGCGTATCGCATTCATTCCCGTATATACCTTTCCGTTTCTTAGGGAATCTGCAAGCTCTTCTACAAATGCTTTACCAAGTCTACGGATATACTTATTCCCCTCTACAACTTACCTTTACCCACAAATCAAGGGATTTTTAGAAAAAATTGATGAAAAACGTCAACAGTTGTTTGCAAAATGCAGAAAGTCATATTTTTTTTCCTCTGAAATCCGTCTAAGGAAATAGAAAACAAAACGGAGGATTTCCAAATGGAAACAAAAAACCAGGCACCACAAGAAGGATACGCCGAACTCACGCTAGACCTGCCTTTCAAAAAGGCATTCGCTAGCGAGGAAGACAAAGATTTGCTCATTGCGCTGCTGAATGCTTTTCTGGAAAAAAAACTGAAACAGCCAATAGCGGATGTAGTCATTAAAAACCCATATGTGAAAGGGCAAGCTGCGCACAACAGGGATTCTATTTTTGACATAAGATGCCAGGATACCCAGGGAAACAGATTCATTGTGGAAGTCCAGATAGGCAGGCAGGTGCATTTCATAAAAAGAACCCTCTTTTATGTGTGCATGGCTATCGCCAACAATGGCGTGAAAGGTGGGAACTGGGATTTCGACTATCCACCGGTATATACCCTCAGCTTTCTGGATTTTGATCTTGATTTTGGGAAGGACAACGATGATGTAGTGCAATACCTTTCCCTTTCCAACGAGGAGCACCCAGAAATCAGGTACAATTTCATAAACCTTGTGTTTGTGAGGCTTACGAAATTCAATAAATCTTTGGAGGAATGCGAGACTTTCCGAGACCGGCTTATATTTGCTCTTCGCCATGCCCATGAGTTCAAGGAAAGACCCGAGCAGCTCAGCGGCAAGCTCTTTGAGCGTTTGTTTTCGATAGCCAAATTTACTAATTTCACACCAGAGGAACAATCGGAGTATTGGTCAACTATGATGAACAAATACGATCAGCAGGCGGCACTGATTTGTGCTAAGAAGGAAGGCTTGGAAGAAGGTCGGGAAGAAGGTGCTCTGCAAAAGGCCCTTCAAACGGCTATTAAGATGAAGGCTAAGGGTTTAAACATAGCCTTGATTGCTGAGATTACCGGTTTGTCGGAAAAGGAGATTGAAGAGTTGGATACTTGTGGGTAAAGGTAAGATACCCCATACCCCATACCCCATACCCCAAACCCAAGCATTGAGTTAATCATTACTTTCTATATTCCCCTAACACCGCTCGGATGGTGGAATCGGTAGACACTGGGGACTTAAAATCCCCTGATCGCAAGGTCATGCGAGTTCAAGTCTCGCTCTGAGCATTACGAGTTATATTAGAGGTAAATATGAGTTCTGTGAAAAAATGCGTTCTTGCATATTCGGGCGGTTTGGATACGTCGGTTATAATTCCTTGGCTAAGAGAGAATTATGGGTGTGAGGTTGTGGCTTTTGCCGCAGATTTGGGGCAAGGCGATTGCGATGCGGAGATTTTGAAGAAAAAGGCTGTTGCGAGCGGCGCATCCAAATGTTATGTTATGGATTTGCGCAAAGAATTTTTAGAAGACTATGTTTGGCCAACCATGAGAGCAGGCGCAAAATATGAGGGAACTTACCTCTTGGGAACCTCATTTGCAAGGCCCTTAATCGCAAAATACCAAGTGCTTATCGCGCAAAAAGAAAAAGCAGATGCCGTGTCGCACGGAGCCACAGGCAAAGGCAATGACCAGGTTCGCTTTGAGCTGACGTATGCGGCTCTTGACCCTCGCTTAAAAGTGATTGCTCCTTGGAAAGACCCGAAATGGAACATTCACAGCAGGGAAGAAGCCATAGACTACGCCCAAAAGAGAAAAATTCCTCTTAACGGGATCTCTAAAAAAAAGATTTATTCCGAAGACGGAAATTTGTGGCATTTATCGCACGAAGGCGGTGTTTTGGAGTATCCGGAAAAAGAACATAAATACGATATGCTGAAACTCTCCAATACTTTTGAAAAGGCGCCGAACAAAGCGGAATACATCAAAATAAGTTTTGAAAAAGGGGTACCTGTGGCACTAAACGGCAAAAGGCCGGATGCTGTCGCTTTGCTCACCGAGCTCAACAAAATAGGCGGCAAACACGCTTGCGGTTTGCTGGACATAGTTGAAAATAGACTGGTCGGCTTAAAGAGCAGGGGAGTTTATGAAACTCCGGGCGGCACTCTTTTGTACAAAGCACACGAGCTTTTGGAGTCTCTCGCATTGGACAAGGCAACTCTTGCGGAAAAACAGAAACTTGCGCAAACCTATGCATTCCTCGTGTATAACGGCGAATGGTTCACACCGCTTCGCCAAGCATTGGATGCATTTGTAAACGAAACTCAAAAGACCGTTACGGGCGATGTAACCCTAAAACTCTACAAAGGAAATGTAATTCCGGCCGGCATTCAAAGCCCGTTTAGCCTTTACGATCCCGATTTAGGCGGTTTTAGCGATGTTGATTTTTACGACCAAAAAGATGCTACCGGTTTTATCCGTTGCTTTGGCCTTCCTCTAAAAACCAGAGGAATGCTGCTCGGCAAAAAAAGCCCTGTTAATTTCGGCAAAAACCTACCCCACAGCTAACCGGAAAACAGAAACAGCATAATATCCCCATCCTGCACCTCGTAATCCTTTCCCTCGGTGCGCAAATGGCCGGCGTCTTTTGCTGCGTTCAAACTTCCGTATTTTTCAAAATCTGCGTATGATAAAGTTTCCGCCCTGATAAAACCCTTTTCAAAATCTGTGTGGATAACACCCGCGCAGGCCGGAGCCTTCCACCCCTTGTGAAATGTCCAAGCGCGAACTTCCTTTTCGCCTGCGGTGAAAAATGTTCGTAACCCTAAAATAGCATAGCCTTTGTGCACCGCTTTATCCAAACCGCTCTCTGCCATGCCTAAATCTTTGAGGAATTCAGCCTTTTCCTCCGCTTCCATTGATGATAATTCTTCTTCGATTTTTCCGCATATAATGACCACGTCTTGCCCATGCTCGGCGGCGTATTTTTTCAACTCCTCCGTGTAAGCATTGCCGGTTAGGACATCGCCTTCGCCTACATTTGCGCAGTAAAAAATGGGCTTTGCGGTCAACAATGCCAACTCAAAAATAATATCTTCGGCTGCCTCGCTTTTTTCAAAAGACCGGGCGGACTTTCCCTCACCCAAGTGCTTTGAAAGAGCCTCGCATACCGCCAACCTCTCCTTTGCCTTTGCCGTGCCGATTCTGGCGTTCTTTGCTTCCTGAGCAAGCCTTTTATCCACACTCTCCAAATCTTTCAGTATAAGCTCGGTTTCTATAATCTCAACATCCCGCAAAGGGTTTACCGATTCATGCACATGAATGATGTTCTCGTCATCAAAACAGCGAACCACCTCCATAATGGCTTCGCATTCCCTTATGTGCGTTAAAAATTGGTTTCCAAGACCCTCACCCTGCGAGGCTCCCTTAACAAGCCCCGCTATATCCACAAACTGCGTAACAGCGGGAACAACGTTCTTCGGTTTATAGGCTTCAACAAGAACAGTTAACCGCTTATCCGGCACATTTACCATCCCGATATTGGGGTTTATAGTGCAAAAAGGGTAATTTGCACTCTCTGCCCCTGCGTTTGTTATTGCATTGAATATAGTGCTTTTGCCGACATTAGGCAAGCCGACGATGCCGCATTTAAATCCCATGAGGGGAATGTAGAAAAGAGCTCACTGCAAATCACTGCCGATTAAGGTTACGATTATGCCGTCCGATACGGAAACATCATATTTTATAAACTGATATCCGCCGGAAATATCAGAACTCGTTCCCAATCGAATGTCATATAAAGCGTTAACGGACAAAGGCTGAGGAAGTTCGTATGTTTGCGATTCTCCATCCGATAAATAAGCATAATTACCAGCTCCCCAATCCGCCGAACTTGATGCTTTTATATAGACATAAGATATGCTATATCCCGTGTTATTTTGAATAACAATAATAGGCGAACCGATAAGAGGAACATCCGAATCCGCCCTAGTATATGTTAAAGTAGCTCCATTTGTTATCGTGACATTTTTCTTTGTGTATATAGCAGTCGGATTTGTTGACCTCACTTGAATATCGAACTCCGTATAACTGGATGGCGGAATAGGGATAGAAATTAATTTGTCATAGTTGTTCGACAACGAGCCGAAATTCTTTCCCCAATCCGGCGCAGACGATGGTTTTACATAAATACTATTAAAACCGGCACCTGTTCTATTTTGAATGGTTATATTTGGGAAATCGCTTTCATAAGTTAAATCGGCGGCAGTGAATGTGACAGTCATGCCATTTGATACCGTGAATTTATATTTCGTAAATATATGTCCGTCTGAGCCGTATTGCTGCAATTTGATATCATATTCACTGTGCGTTGACAAAGGATGAGATAGTGAGAAATCTTGTGATTCTCCATTTGGTAAAAAGGCATAAATATCAGAGCCCCAATCAGTTGAAATTGATGGTTTTATATAGATATAGTATATACTGTAGCCCGTGTTATTGACAATTTTAATTTTAGGAATTACAGATGAATTATTATTGCCCTTATTTCCGCTTTCATCTCCCCCTTCAATGGTAGTGGAGCAGGAAAATATCAATGCCATAGCGAGCAAGACGCATGTTGAGAGTAGAAAACGAATTATTTTCATAGTGTGTTTCTCCGCTAGTTTAAGAAGTGAAATTTCAATCCGGCCCGCACTGCTCCCGGAATCCCCAAAAAATGCTCTTTGGACTTTCGCAAGGAATTATATTCATCGGGAATATCAAAGCTGTCACCGCTTTTGCCTTCGTCATATAATTTACCGGGTACTTTATAGTTGATATACCAAGGACCTGAAAAACTTATCCTATACATATAACCTACGTAAAGAGAAATATTTTCGCCGAAAAAAAATTGCAAATCCGCTGTAGGCATAATGTCAAAATTATTCCTGTACATTCCTCGTTTTGAGTTCAAATAATCCACGGATTCCGTCTGGAATCTCGGTTCGTTTATAAACTCGGCAACAAGCGTATTTTCAATTTCACTCCACTGACGGCGATAGGCAAAACCGACCGAAATCGGAAAGGCAATCCGCTTCTCTAAAATCCATAACTGCATTTTAGGGCCTGCTCCCATAATAAATTCTCCAATATCATCACCAAGTGCCCCACCGCCAAAGAATACTTCGGCACCGAACCAGCTATCATTGCTTATAAACTCAATCCCAATCAATCCGGTTAGCTTAGTCCTCTTGTATCTCAGATTTTCATAGCCGCGAGAATCGACAAAACCCGGACTAAAAGAAAGATAAACGGAACTCGGCTCAAATGCTCCCTTTTCGTCAATTTCCTCTTTCATCGTCGTTGAGGATTTTACAATATGCACATACTCAACCGTCTGCTTATGCTCCAATCTAACATCCGCCTTCTCCCTGCCTATCCCAATTGCTACCTCTGAGCAAACCGCAACCGAACCGTTAAAAGGTGTTTCACCCACACGCTGACCGTTCACAAAAACAGGCATATTCACAGGGTAGCCCTCTTTCTCTGCAGTCAAAGCCAGATAACCCTCCTTTAGCCTTGCATATTTGGACATATCAAAAGATTCGCGGCCATCCTTTGTTATACTAACATCAAAACTTATATCCTCATAGCAACGGTGGCTGAGATTCACGCTATACCTGCCCGTAGATAATCTGTTTTTCCAAGGAGAAAATCGCTTGCCGTTTATCGTCAAGCTCCAGTTCTCATTTTTGCCCACGCCTTCTAAGTAGGCGGGCTTTATTTCCAAAATTCCGAAATATGTCTTCTGCTCGCTTGAGTTTTCTTCCAATATTTTTTTGAACAGGTCCGGAGCCTTGTTATCCAAAATTTCTGCAAAGGTGAACAAGTCATTGGCCGGTTCGGTGAATGTGCCTACCAAATTGCCGCTCTTGCTGTTGTAAAGCTCAATCTTGATGGTAAGCATTCCGCCGAAACGCCCTATGTAGCCCTTAGCTATATAGTTCGCGCTTATCTTGCGCCCCAACTCCGCCAAGCAAATCGCCTCGCGGCACTCCTTTTCCGCACGTTCCTGCGACCCCATGCGGTCAACTATGCTCTCCTGCGTCATTATGCCATAACGGTCTTTTGGCAGAACCTTGCCCGCAATCTCGCGGAGTTTCCCCGTTAGGAAATCCAATTCGTGATACTGAAGGGAATCCGCATTGTCAACGGTGGATATTATCGCCACACGCATCTGTTGCTGCCCGTAAGCGGCAAAGGCTAAAAGCAGCAAAGGGAAAAGTATTTTGTTCATACTCGTTTGAATTTAGGAAATTTTTTCTACATTACTGCTACAGAAAAGAGGTTCCAGATGAATTATTTCAATACTTTGCCGTTACGTGTTCAATTAGAGGAACTCGGCAAATGCCGTTTTATGGATGCTTCCGAATTTGCCCGTGGCACAGAAGCGTTAAAAGGCAAGAAAATCGTGATTATAGGCGCAGGCGCACAGGGTTTGCACCAAGGGCTGAATTTAAGAGACAGCGGACTGGACGTGTCCTTTGCGCTCAGGCAATCCGCCATTGACGAAAAACGAGCCAGTTTTGCAAATGCAAGCGAAAACGGATTTAAAGTCGGCACATACAAAGATTTAATCCCAACAGCGGACTTGGTTTGCAACCTCACGCCGGACAAACAACATTCCAAAGTCGTAGCCGAAATAATGCCCCTGATGAAAAAGGATTCGGCACTCCTCTACAGCCACGGATTCAACATTGTGGAAGAGGGAATGCAAATCAGAGAAGACATAACCGTTATAATGGTCGCCCCCAAAGGACCCGGCTCCGAGGTTCGCGCCGAATATGTGCGCGGTTTTGGGATGCCGGCTTTGGTTGCGGTAAAAAGAGAGAACGACCCGGAGGGCAAAGGTTTGGAATACGCAAAGGCTTACGCAGTCGGGCTTGGCAGCGATCGTGCCGGCGTTTTGGAAAGCTCTTTTGTAGCTGAAGTAAAAAGCGACTTGATGGGCGAGCAAACTATATTGTGCGGAATGCTTCAAACCGGCACCCTGCTCTGCTTTGACCGCATGGTGCAGCTCGGAGTTGAACCTGCTTATGCGTCCAAATTATTGCAATACGGCTGGGAAACAATTTCCGAAGCGCTAAAACAAGGCGGCATAACAAACATGATGGATAGGCTTTCAAATCCCGCAAAAATAAGGGCTTTTGAACTCGCAGAGGAATTAAAAACGATAATGAAACCGCTTTACCAAAAACACCAAGACGACATTATCTCCGGCGAATTTTCTTCCGTAATGATGAAGGACTGGGCAGACGGCGATAAAAAACTTCTCGCTTGGCGTGAAGCTACCGGCAAAACCGCTTTTGAAAAAACTACTGCTACGGAAACCCCGATTATGGAGCAGGATTATTTTGACAAGGGTGTTTTGATGGTAGCCATGATAAAAGCCGGCGTTGAACTTGCTTTTGAAACAATGGTGAGCGCAGGCATGAAACCCGCCTCTGCCTACTATGAATCCCTGCACGAAACTCCTCTAATTGCAAACCTCATAGCTCGCAAAAAACTCTACGAAATGAATCGGGTTATCTCCGACACCGCAGAATACGGCTGCTATCTTTTTGCGAATAGTTGCGTTCCGCTTTTGGAAAACTTTATGCAGGCTCAAGGCAAAGATGTAATAGGAGCGGTTTTTAACGAAGGCAAATCCAATAGGGTGGGCAATCGCAACTTGATAGACGTGAATGCAGCCATAAGGCAGCATCCGGTAGAAGAAATAGGTGCATGGCTTCGCAGTAAAATGCGTGGAATGAAGCAGTTGTAATATATGGCAGTTGATTATAAAACGTTGAAGAACGGCGGTTTTATGCGGCAGGTGCAGAAAAATAATTTCTCCCTGCGGCTAAAAGTTGTCGGGGGCAATCTGACGGCGAGCCAATTGCTCGCCATTGCCGACATCAGCAAAAAATACGGAGACGGGCATATCCACCTGACTTCGCGGCAAGGAGTGGAGATTCCTTTTATCAAGCTGGCGGATGTTGAGCAGGTCAAGGCCGAGTTGGAAGCCGGCGGGGTGAACACCGGAGTTTGCGGCCCAAGGGTGCGGACGGTTACCGCCTGCCAGGGCAATGCAATTTGCCCTTCGGGTTGTATAGATACTTACCCGCTGGCAGTGGAAATTTCCGAGCGATACTTTGGTAAGGAACTGCCGCACAAATTCAAATTCGGCATTACCGGCTGTGCGAACAACTGCCTGAAAGCTGAGGAAAACGATTTGGGCGTAAAGGGTGGCTATACCATTGAATTAGTTAAGGAAAACTGTACCTTATGCGGTGTGTGCGTCAAGGCTTGCCGAGAAGGTGCGATTGCAAAAATTGACAACGGGATTGTGCTTGATAAATCCAAATGCAATAACTGCGGGCGGTGTGTGAAATCTTGCCCCTTTGATGCATGGAAAGGGGAGCCGGGATACATTCTCTCTTTCGGCGGGCTTTTCGGCAACCAAATTGCCAGAGGCGAGCAATTCCTGCCTATTATCCGCGACAAGGAAACCTTGTTCCGTGTGGCGGATGCGGCATTGGCTTTTTTTGACAAACACGCAAAACCCAGCGAAAGGTTTCGCATAGCGATTGACCGCACGGGCTGGGATGCATTCAAAACCGAAATGGAGGTAGCTTATCATGGATGATTTTGCCATAGATGAAAACACAGATATCACCGATGTGGTATGCCCAATGACCTTTGTGAAAGCGAAGGTTGCGCTTGAAGAACTTGAAGACGGGCAAGTTCTATCCATTCGTTTAAACGATGGGGAACCAGTGCAAAATGTGCCTCGCAGCATCAAAGATGAAGGACACCGGATTCTCAAACTCGCTGACAACGAGGACGGGACCTATAATCTGATTGTTAAAAAGGTTAAAACCAAATGAGGAACACTTACTAGGATTTTTAGGAAAACATTTCAAAACAAACTCGGCAAAGCCGCCTTCTTCGGCACCACCGTAAGCCTTGCTCTTACCTGCTCGGGATATAATTTCTGCCATTCTCTTGGAATATCGGGGTTCACCAAAAAATATTTTGCCCGTTTCAATGCAACGCCCATCTTCTTTAAATGCTCCAAACGAATATGCCCAAAACGGCGGCTATGCACTATGAATTTTGCGCTCTTAACACCGATGCCGGGAACACGCAGAATTTCCTCATAACTTGCAATGTCCAAATCGATGGGGAAAAATTCCGGATGCCTCAAAGCCCACGCCATTTTCGGGTCAAACTCGGGGTCAAGCCACGGGTTATTTTTATCCAAAATCTCGTCGTGGGTAAAACCATAAAACCGCATCAGCCAGTCCGCTTGGTAAAGGCGATTTTCCCTTTTTAAAGGCGGCTGTGAAATCACAGGCAGTCTATTGTCCGTGTTTACCGGAATATAGCCCGAGTAATATACCCGCTTTAATTCCTGTACTTTGTAAAGACCTGCTGCAAGGGTTATTATGTGCAAATCGTTTTCAGGGCTTGCGCCTACAATCATCTGTGTGCTTTGCCCCGCAGGGACAAATTTTTTCAAACCTCTTTTTCTCAAGTTTCCCTTGTGCTCCAGAATTTTCACACGCAAGCGGTTCATAGGCGAATACACCGATTCAAAATCCTTGTCCGGGGCAAGCATTTTTAGAGATGGCTCAGACGGAATCTCAATATTTACGCTCATCCTGTCTGCGTAATAGCCGGCTAGGGCAATTAAGTCGGGGTCTGCGCCCGGTATGGCTTTAAGA
The DNA here is from genome assembly GCA_001462225.1 of Fibrobacteria bacterium GUT31. Lineage (GTDB taxonomy): Bacteria > Fibrobacterota > Fibrobacteria > Fibrobacterales > Fibrobacteraceae > Fibrimonas. The sequence continues at coordinate 21,293 of LIUH01000143.1, forward strand.
TGGATATAGCCGCCGAATTTATGCTCCTCCCTCAAGCTCTTGGCCACCCTTATCAAAGCCTCCATTGTGTAGTCCGGGCTTTTGATAACTCCGGAACTCAAAAACAGGCCCTCTATATAGTTCCTTTTGTAGAACTCAACGGTCAAATTCGCAACTTCTTCCACCTTGAATGTGGCTCTTGGCGTGTCGTTGCTTTTGCGGTTTGCGCAATAGGCGCAGTCATAGATGCACACATTTGTGAGCAAAATTTTGAGCAACGAAATACACCGCCCGTCTTCCGTAAAGGAGTGGCATACACCGGCTGGGCAGGAGTTTCCAAAACCACCCTTTTGCGTTGTTCTGCACCCTCCACTGGAGGAGCAAGACACGTCATATTTGGCAGCCCCAGCCAAAATTTCCAATTTTTGCAAAATTTCCATAAAAACACCTGAACAAAAGTTCAGTATAATGTAGAAAACTCACCCCATCTCCGTTAAATGCTTCCAGTACTTAACCGGCAAACAACGCCTTTGAAGTCTCGGGTTCTTTCTCTCTTTTATATTGGCGTATTGGTAATAACCCTTCCAAAGAGCAGCGAATTCGTCGTTTATCTGCGGAATTTCCGCTGCGTCTCCGCGTATTTCATAAACTTCTCTGCAATCGTAGTGAATGCCTATCCCTCTTTTTGCATCAATAATCATCCATTGCATATTTGGAAATCTGCTTGCAAAATGCTCTGCGAGCAAATTTACAACATTGTAAGTTGGCTCAATTACCGCCACCATTAAATCGTTTTCCGCTTTTTGAAATCGGACAAAACCTTTTATATTATGCGATTCCGCTTTAACCTTGTTTGCCGTTTTAAAAACAGCGTGTGTGTGCGGCTCCAAGGTATTTTGCGCATTTTCCGGATTTGTGAAAATTCCCTTAACGTATTCCCACAGCGAAATTTCCATTTCCGGCAACTCGGAGAGATACGCCGCTTGCACCATAAAGGCGATATTTTTGCCGGCATTTTTTTGAATGCCTTTCCACACCCTTGCCGCATTCTCGGAATTCGTTGTGATTGCGTGGGTGTCTTCAAACATTTGCGGGGCATAAATATCTTCTGCAACAATTCTTTGCACCGGGAGTTTCAGCCTGAACGCTTCAAAAACTGCGCTTAGAAAGCCTTCAAAGGAGGAGTCGGTGAGGAGGGTCATTTGGGCAATTTATAAAAAAAGCCTGAAAGGCAAATTGCCTCTTTTGACTTTAAATAGCTATGGCGGAGGTTTTAACCTGGGGTATAGCAAGTGAGCGCAAGTCTTTGGTTGTAAACGTTTATTTATATCTTAACGTATGAAAAGAAGTTTTTTATGAACAAAATAATCTCAGAATTCGCATTAACCCTTTCCCAACAGGAGGGTCTTTTCACTGATTCCCGTGACGGCAAATCATATAGAATCGTAAAAATCGGTAGTCAAATTTGGATGGCTGAGAACTTGAACTATGCCACAGAAGGCAGTAAATATTACAATAACGACCATTCCAACGGTCAAAAATACGGCAGGCTCTACGACTGGAACACAGCTAAGGAAGCCTGCCCAAGCGGTTGGCATTTGCCGAGCAGAAGCGAATGGGAAGAGTTGGATAAAGTTGTTGGCGGTGAAAAAGTGGCAGGTAAAAAGCTGAAAGCCGAGGACGGCTGGAACGAGGGCGGCAACGGCATGGACGAGTTCGGGTTTTCGGCTCTGCCGGGCGGTCGCGGCTATTCGGATGGCAGTTTCTCTAGTGTAGGCGACAGCTTCTGCAGTGTCGGTGGTAGCGGCTACTGGTGGAGTGCCAGCGAGTTCAATAGCAACTGTGCCTACTACCGGCTCATGTGCTACCTAGACGAGTACGCTTACTGGGGCAGCTATGGTAAGTCCAACTTGTTCTCTGTGCGTTGTGTGAAAGATTAGGTAGCGTAGTTAAAGATTGTTTTAATCTTTATATTTTCTATATTTGCATTTCAAGATGTCATTTAATGCAGAAGTCTATTCCCGTTTTAGCCGGCACACGTTGCCAAACCTCTTGTTAAGGGTGTTGAGGTGAGGAATTTCAATTCAGCCGTAGTTGTTGGCGCAGGTGGTTTTATAGGCAGCCATCTCTGCGAGTCTTTGGCTAAAGACGGCATAAAGGAAATAAGCAAAATAGACATAAAATCCACCCCGCCGATAGACATCCGCAAATCTTTCGACATAGACGGAAATTTTGGCGAAAATACTGTTATTTTCAACCTTGCTGCAATTCACAGAACACCGGGGCATCCGGATAAAGAATATTTTGAAACAAATATGCTCGGAGCAAAAAATGTGTGCGATTTTGCCGCAAAGCACGGTATTAAAACCATAGTTTTTACCAGCAGCATTTCTCCTTATGGTGCAAGCGAGGAGCAGAAAACAGAGGAAACCCTGCCAATGCCTAACACTCCTTACGGAATTTCAAAGCTTGTGGCGGAGCATATTCACAAAGAATGGGCTGCAAGTTCATCGGAGCATTTTTTGAGCATAGCCCGCCCCGGCATAGTGTTTGGCAAAGGCGAGAACGGCAATATGACAAGGCTTTTCAAAGCTTTGAAAAAACGGAGGTTCGCCTACGCAGGCCGCAAGGATACAATAAAAGCGAGCGTTTATGTAAAGGATTTGGCTCGCATTCTGCTTGAAATGGCGCAGAATCCCAAAGAGCGTGTGCAGACTTACAACTGCACATATTTCCCGGCTCCGAATATAGAGCAGATAGCGCAAACTATGAACAAGGCAACCGGTTTGAACCGTTTTGTTCCCTATATTCCCAAAGCACCGTTAATGGCAGCAGCCTCGGTTGCGGGTGCATTTGGCGGTTTTGGGCTTGGCATTTGCCCGGAAAGGGTTCGCAAGCTTATGGTAAGCACAAATATCAGCGGGGAGAAACTTTCTAGGGATTATCCGCTGCGGTTTTCTTTGGATGAGGCTTTTGCGGATTGGTTCAACGATTGTGGGCAAGGGGGATTGGAGTGAAAATATCCCTGGTAATTCCCACATGCAATGCAGAGGTTTATATAGATAACCTGCTTTCAGTTTTGGGAGGTCAATCTAAGCCCGTCGATGAGATTATAGTCATTGATTCTGCTTCAAATGACAAAACGGTGGAAATAGCCAAAAAATATAAAAATGTAAAAATAATGGAAATCAAGCGAATTGAATTCAACCATGGTGCTACTAGGCACAAGGCATTTCTGGAGAGTGTGGGTGACATAGTTTGCTTTTTAACCCAAGATGCGTTGCCTATAAATGAATTTTACATTGAAAATTTAGTGAAATCCATTCAAGATGATTCCAAAATAGCGATGGCTGGTGGCAGGCAAGTAGCCAGAAAAGATGCTAGAAACAGTGAAAAATACGTGCGTCTTTTTAATTACCCGGAAACGAGCCGGATTTGGAGTAAAGAAAATGTGAAAGAATTCGGCATAAAAGCTTTTTTTATTTCCGATAGCTGTTCTGCTTATAGCCGCAATGCGTATATGAGCATAGGAGGTTTTGAGAAAAACATTTTGACAAATGAGGATATGGAAATTGCGGCTAGATTTTTGGAGGCTGGATATAAGCTTGCATATCAGGCTAATGCCGAAGTTTACCATTCACATAACTATACATTATTTGAGCAGTTTAAGAGGAATTTTGACGTGGGTGCTTTTTTATCCATGTATGCCGAGCATTTTTCCAAATCGAAAACAAAGAGCGAAGGCGTTAAGATGGCAAAGAAAGTTTTTGGCAAGCTGATAAAGGAAAAGCATTTTGCCGAAGCTGTTTATTGCGGTGCGGATTTTTCAGCAAGATTTATTGGAAATTTTATCGGTAAAAAGTACAAGATGTTTCCCTTGCCTTTGGTGAAAAGGATGAGTGGGCAGAAAAATTGGTGGGAGGGAAAATGCTAACCGCTTGCCGTTTATCTCAGTGCCATTATTTGCTCCATAGGAAGTTTTGTGTAACGAGCTACAGTGCGAGGCTTGAGACCTTCGTTGAGCATATTCTTGGCGGTTTGAAGAATGCCTTTCAAAACGCCTTCTTTCATGGCATACTCAATCGTATTATTGTAATCACTCAGATATTTCATATTCGCCTCATAGTTACGAAGTTCAACTTCACTAAAATTACAAATTTCCGCAATCTCAAACACGGGTCTGAAGAGCTTATTGTTAAATTCTGGCGGGATTTTATCCAGTTTGTGCAGGTTTGTGAACAGATAGAGCCACAAGTCGCGGGTCGTTTTGCATTGCACGAGCGTTTTCTTAAACCTTGTGAGCATGGTAAGGGCTATGTGTATGAGGTTGTACCTTTTTCCGTTCCGCTTGACATCGGAAAGCTCAATGTGCCGAACAACACCGCCGTGCTTATCTTTGGGGGCAGGCTCGTAGTTGAGAAAACTAAGAGAGTAAACTTTTGGGTAGTCGAATTTATAGTTCCTGCCCTTTTTGACAAGGATTGTAATGGTTTGACTTATATAAAAGAGCAGCCTGCCAAGAAAATGGTCCTGCTTGGAGATTTGCATTTCCGTGATGAACCTGTTTCCACTGTTGTCCGAGCAGTGCAAGTCAAATACAGCGGCTCTTTGTTTTCTTGTTTTGTTGATTTGCTCGTTTGGGTGCAGCACGACATTTTTAATTTTCTCTTGCAGGAATTCCCCGAGGAATGTCTCTATGAGGGAGATGAGCTGGGATTGGTAGCGTTCCCTGGCGAAGACTCTTTTAAATGTGAAATCGATGAAAAGCGGAGCAAAGCGAACCGGCTTTGCAAGCTCGTTTGGGGAAATAGCGATCTTTTGGGGCATAATGCCTCCTTTGTTATGGCGGAATTGCTTCCGTCGAACTCATGTAATAAGATCGCTCCCTTATGCGGGAAGATAGAAAATTGTTTTCGGGAGGCGGCGTGAAAGATTTATGAAAAAAAAAATATTATTTGCGATACCTTTTATGAACGTTGCCGGAACTGAAAAAGCATTGCTTAATATGCTTGATAAATTAAGTTCAGAAGAATATGAAATTACGATTTTAGTGCCAAAAAAATCAGGTGAATTTTTAAAATTTATCCCCACGTATATAAAAATAGAAGAAATTGAAGGGCTTACCGAATATCAAAGAGAGGGTATTATATTAGATGCTTATTTTCTCTTTAAAAAATGTATAAGCGAAGGAAAGTTTTTTAAAGCCATTGGCATACTATTAAGAAAAATGTTTAATGCGGTAAGCCCGGAATTTTCAGGTAATTTTAATAAATTGCCGCATATCACCACAGAATATGATGCTGCGATAAGTTATTTCTCTAACAGAGCTTTTATTTTTAGATACATTGCGGAAAAAGTCAATTCTAAGATAAAAGTTGCATGGTTCCATATATCTATTGCCAAAACAGAATTTGAAAAAAAAGCAAAAAAAATGCAAAAACAACTTTATCAGTACAATCAATATTTTGTAGTATCAAAGTCAATGAAAGAAGAATTTTTATTTAATTTACCTTACCTTGCCGATAAAGTTGAGGTATTTTACAATTTTTTAAATGCGGATGAAATCTATAAAAAATCTGAAATGCCTTGTGACTTTAAAGATAATTATAAAGGACAACGTATCTTATCTATCGGTAGACTTGATTGTCAGAAAGGTTTTGATATAGCTATTGATGTAGCAAAAAAATTAAAAGACGAAGGGTTTGATTATAAATGGTATATTATTGGCGATGGAAATCAAAAAATTGAATTAGAACGTAAAATAACCAAATACAATTTAAATGATAAATTTGTTTTACTCGGAGCATTACTTAACCCATATCCTTATTTAAAAAACTGCGTTATCTATGTGCAACCTTCACGGTACGAAGCATTTTGTACAACTACCAATGAAGCTAAACTTTTTTTTAAGCCAATTATTACAACTTGTGTGGCAGGTGCAGAAGAACAATTTATAAACAATATAAATGGAAAAATCGTAAACATAAATTCAGAAGAAATTTATTTTGGGTTGAAAGAATTATTGATAAATAAAGAACTTTGTGAAAAATTTTCGGAGAATTTAAAAAAAGAAAATTACAACAAAAATGACTTGAATAAATTAACCGATTTATGGAAGTATTCCAAATGAGAATTCTTTTTTTAACACCTTATGTGCCTAGCAAAAGATCTGCGGGGGAAAATTTTACTATGCAGGCATTAGACGATTTATCTAATGAACAT
>LIUH01000144.1:0-15136 GCA_001462225.1 Fibrobacteria bacterium GUT31
TTATTTGAGAAATTGTTTGAATAGGAAGCATTACCCCAACAATCAACAATATAGTCAGTATAATACCAAGTAAAATATACCCAATATTTTTTCGCTTTTCCAGTGTATATAAACAAATAAACATCAATGGAGATATTATTGCCATATCCATTATATAGGTTATTTGTGTTGTGTATATTTCAATTAGGTCAAGCGACCTTTGTTTTATAAGCGAAAATATAATATCCGGCAGCCATGCCACAAATAGTGAAAATCCGCAAAATATTAGAAATACTTTTAATCCCGTATTATAAATATTTACAGACATGCTTATTTTATATTTATTCAACACAAGGAAACCGATTATTAAAGCATGAAAACAACACGAAAATAAAATCATATATAGTAAAAATAATGTATTATAAACAATTCCGAATGAAATACTCGCAGAATAATACGCAAATAATGCAATTAATGCCGTTAAAAACAATTTAGTTTTTAATGTATCTTTTTTTATATCCAAATATAGAGCAATAATTGACAATGGCACAACTAAGAATAAAATTGTAAAATCGGTTCCCTTGAATATTGAAGCCATGAAATATGAATCGTTCTTATAAATTCCATTTCCATATATTTTCACAGTATCGCCATATTGATTTACATAATCATACGGTAAACCATCTGTTTTATAGAACAGCCCCAGGCCACTTGTAATAACTGCCAATACAATTATTAATACGGTTAAAATATGCAATTGTTTATTCATTTGTTTAATATAATCTTTTTTTTGCTGTGTAAGCGAGAAATTTACCAAGATACATAATTTTGATACTGAGATACACTATGAGCATTCCCGCCATTAACGGCGTGCCTGTGCAAATACCTACTTCCTTTTACAAGCGATTATCGTTATCATACCATTTACAATTTGATTATAGCGAATGGTCATATTATTTTGTTCTATTACTCTGACTATGTCATTAAGTTCTATACGCACTTTTTTATATGAACTGATTTTCTGTTTCCAACCTTCTGCGGTTTTTTCGTAAAGTAAATCTGTCACATTCACAAAATCTGTTTCATAGTCAAGGATACATGTTAAAATTCTATTTTCATCACTCTTTACCGGAATAAATCTGTCATCGCCCGTCAACGCTGAGGAATAGTTGCGAAACGTCAATAAACATTTTCCATCTTTAACCAGTATATTTCCAATTTCATAAATCAAATGTTCAATATCCTGTTTATTATCAAGATGAAGTATTGTGTCGCCACAGCACACAATTAATTCTGGGTTAAAATCGGCAAATATGCCAATTTTTCTAATGTCGGCATGAATGATTTCAACATTCATTCCCTTTGTATTGGCGGTTAATTCGTTTAATAGTTGAGTATTGAAATCAACCGATTTGACGGCGTAGCCGACTTTGGCAAGCGACACGGTTTGAATGCCGTGCCCTGCACCAAGGTCAATAGCTTTTTGGGTGATATGCGGCAATAGTTCATGTTCAATCAAAAAATTTTGAAACTCAGCCTGTTTACTTGCCAAAGCTCCCATCATCCAAGAATAAAAATTCCCCAAATGGTTGTCGTAATGTTCTTTTACCGTAGCCATTATAGACCTTTTGACCCTAGTGAGCGTTTATAAGGTGGCGTTACGATACCTTTAGATGGCGACATGAAATAAATTTTTGCTTTGGAGATATTATGCTCTCTTTTCAAAGTGAAAAGAAAATCTCCATAGCCTATGATATCCATTCCTATTAAAATATCTGCTTCTTTGATTTCTGAAAGTTCAAGCACTTGCAAATCTTTTGCAAATCCGCCCGATAAAAGCAATCTTAAATAATATTCGTTTACGCTCTTTTCACCTGCAAAACTTTGAACACTTATTTCACCGGTCTTTTTCAAAGCAAGAGCAGCAGCGATTTTTTTAGACACCATAGTATTCGTTGCTCCGGTATCCCACAAAGCACGAACTTTCAATTTCTTCTCGCTGCTCAAATTCATAACCCTTGCAGGAGTGATTATAGAACGAATGAGACCCGGAAATGTTTTGACAAATGGCTTCAAAGCACAACCATTGGATTATAGACACGAGGCTGAAATGTTTCTTTGCCGCATTCCTGAATAAGCACATCTTCGTTTGGAAAATTCTTGCAAGCAACTTTATAGGCTTCTTTGGGAGAACTAAAATGCCCTACTACCCGACACCCGCTAATGAGTATATATTCATTGCGGTAGGTTTTGTTTAACCTTGAACGATTGCGGGAATAGAATTTTAACTCATCTTTCATCATAAGAGCCTCTTATGATGAATATAGAAAAAATCAGAACCCCGATGTCCCCGATTTTTAGGATTTAGGGGATATAAATTTTTCTACCTTGTTGCTATGCAGTTATCTTACACTTATTGGCAAAATGACGGTGATACCCAGGGGAAAAGCTTGCTTGAACTGGAAGCTATGCTTAAAAGCTTGTATGAAGATATTTCTAGCGGTGAGTTGCAGGGAATTAGGCGAGTTGGAGTGTTGGAATACGAAATGGCACGAAACGACATGTCAGCCAATCCCTAGGCATAGGGAAATAAACGAATTTTTGGCTAATTCAATTATCAAGAAATTATCCTAGATTTTCTAAAAAAGCCGCCCGCCGCCGCCCAGCGGTGGCAACTAGGCTGCAAGCACCTCAACCGCTTCACCCACCGCTCACGGGCAACGACACAATTGTGAGCATTCCCGGCATTAACGGTGTGCCTGTGCAACATCACATTGCATTATCGGACTCAAATTATTAGAGTTTTTATTTTTTCAATGACTTCCGTTAATTCGGAATTTTTTGCTTTTGCTACAAATTTAGCTTTTCTGCTTTTCCAATCAAGGCTTTTTATTTGGTCAGATAACACAACTCCGCATATCGTTTTTCCGCTAATTTTAACTTCAAACGGATAACCTTTTTCTTGGCTTGTAATTGGGCAAAACAAAGCTAATCCAACTTTTTCATTATAGGCAAGCGGAGACAGAACTAAAGCGGGGCGTTTGCCTTTTTGTTCGTGACCTAACTGAGGGTCAAATTCCAGCCATACAATATCGCCTTTGTCGGGAACATAATTTTTAGCTACCATTGCTCTTTGCCGTTCGATTTTCCAAAGGATATTTCGCTGTGGATATTGTTTTTATTAATGCCGGACAACAAAGACTCCAATTTATAAGTAGGTTTCTGTTCCAAAGGAACGATAAATACTCTGTATCCGGTTTTCAAGGACATTTTTTGAGCTATTCCGCTCGGTATTCTGACTCCAAAATCATTACCCCATTTTTGTATCACTGCTTCCATAATTGCCTCTAAATAAAATTTCACTTACAAGCCAATATACAAAAAATGAAAATGTACATTGACTTTTAATCGACGCATACTGCCAAGCCTTCCTCGCCCAGCTCCTCACAAAAAATCGCACACGCAATAGCCAATAAAATTTATTTTGCCCGATTATGCTAAATCCCCTTTATCCCGATAATCGGGGGTATCGGGATTCGGACAAAAGCGGCAACTAGGGTAAGCACCCAAACCGCTTCTCTATTCATTCCTTTGCTTTGAAGTGTATTACTTCGTTTTCTAAATCTATTTTTTCAACTTCCCAACCAATTTCAAGCCATGAATTGGAATGATCTGCTCCTTGGTTATTTGCTCTATTATTACCCCAAAACTCTTTGTACTTATAAGCAGACTTTGGTAAATGCTTATTTAATATTGATTCTATCTTTTTATGTGATAGAATTACTTTATTTTTATTTAATGCCTTCAAATATTCTTTTAAAGGCAGGTATTTTTTACCAGTATATTTCATACCATTGTTGTCCCATAAAAATTATTCATTTGCTTTAACCCCCGCAAATATCCGTGTCGAATAGGGCGTTGCTCGCAACGCCCCTACATTTGTTGCAATTCGGCACCTTTGTGTAACCATACCGTAGAGACAAATAATGAACCGTAAAAACACGCAAATTAACCAATTAACCTCGTAGGGGCGTTGCGAGCAACGCCCTTTTCACCATGAAATTTGCCCAAGAACAAGGTTTTTATTTTTTTGTTGGACAACAATGATTTCATACATCTCCGGATAATAGCTATTAATATTACTGTTTCCCGAACCCTCACAGGAAATGGTGAAAACTTTTATCTCATCTTCTTTGTCAATTTCAAACTCGGCGTTCAGGGTGGTATGCCATAGGCAATCAAATAGGTATCACCTTCCTGATGCACGGAAGTACCGTCCTGCTTTATGGTATTGGGGTCTTGCATGGTATAATGACCCCTGACCATACCGTTAATCATGGAATCAACCATTTGCTGCGTGAATACTGTTCCTGTAGTCATTTTCCCAATACTTCCTGCATTATTTATTTGTGCATTCGTAGGTAAGTGGTTTTACTGCACAAGTCGTTCCGGTCGGTTTTCCCGTGCACTCTTTTGAAGCATTGCTCGTGGCGCATTTATACGCAAGTTCCATGTATTTGGCCTTGACAGTGTAGTCCAACTTTTGTTGCTCCAATGGGTGCAGTTCTTCAATACCTTTTTTTAACTTGCAATAATTTACGCATTCCTTGGTCTGCTTATGCTTCCGTTTCTTATTCTTACCCTTCTTTTCATCGTTGCACCATTCCACATACCCAGGATCAGTATCCCCGGTATCCACCGATTCTTTATAACCCTCCGGGTCGTATTTTTCCAGTTGCCACAATGAGGGGCAATCGTAGTCGTATATTTGCGGATATGCGATTTGTGCGTGAATATAGCTCCCCATGAGCAGACTTGCGAGAATAATGAATTTTCTCATATTGACCCTCCTTGATAGGTGATGTGCTCGTTCACATTCGGATGCTCCGGTATGTACTTTTTGAGTACCAATTCTACCGCAAACTTCATTTTGTTCCCCTTACATAGCGTCCGTTTCTACAATTCCTATAGAGTGAAAAAAAGGACGCCCGCAACCGCGAGAAAGGAATACGGCGGCTTGAGAAGGATTACAGAAAAGGCTCAATCACGAAGGATAAAATCAACAAGCGGGGCTACAACAAGTTTTTGGAAATAGGCAAAGACATCAAAGCGGAAATCAATTACGAAAAGGTGAAAGAAGACGAGCGGTGGGACGGCTTGAAAGGATACATCACAAATACCACGCTGGCGGCAAGCACGGTTTATGAGCAATACAGAGGCTTGTGGCAGATAGAGCGGGCTTTCAGGATAGGCAAGGGAACGCTTGAGCTCAGACCCATGTTCCATTTCACAAGAAAAAGGATTGAGGCGCATGTATGCATATGCTTCGTGGCGTACAAAGTTTACAAGGAGCTGGAGCGGATTTTAAAAGCAAGCGGCATCAATCTAAGCGTTGACAGCGTCCTGAAAATAGCGAAAACGATTACGACTATGAAAATAAAGCTGCCTGCAAGCGGAGAAACTATGACTAAAACTATGCTCCTGACTCAGAAGCATAAGTCTATTGCTATGCTCTTTGACAAAAACTTCTGGAATATCTTCTAGGGTGTCCCTGTGTCGAAGTCAGGAAAAATACGACTTTCTGCATTTTATTCGGCACATCCTGTGCCCGGCGTGCAAACAACTGTTGACGGATTTAGGCGTTTTTTTCAACCTATCAATCTCACATTTCGGCAAACCTGCGAGAGTGAGAGGCCGCGAGCAAATACCCCCCCTTTTCCCCGCCCTCCGGACCTAATTCAATCACGTAATCCGCCAGCCTAATCATATCCGGGTGATGCTCTACAAAAACAACGGCGTGGCCTGCATTTGAAAGCTCCCGCAGATGGTTCCACAAAGGCTGAATGTCTTGCAAATGCAAACCTGTGGTTGGCTCGTCTAAAAGGAAAACGGTATTATTTGAATTTGATTTGTAAAGTTCTGTGGCGAGTTTCAAGCGTTGAATTTCGCCACCGCTCATTGTGATGGTCGCTTGCCCTAACCGAATATAGCCAAGCCCTATGTTTCTTAAAATTTGCAGAGGTTTCTCTATTTTTTTTATGTCCTTGAAAAATTCGCAAGCTGCCGCAGCCTGCATATCCAAAATATCCGCTATGCTTTTGCCCTTCCACAAAATACTCAAAGTTTCATTGTTATAACGCTTGCCCTTGCACACCTCGCAAAGCTCCCAAACATCGGATAAAAAGTGCATTTCTATTAACCGATATCCCCTGCCCTCGCACGCTTCGCAACGACCGCCCTCCTTGTTGTATGCAAAACGCCCTACATCATAGCCGCGAATTTTCGATTCCGGCAACTTGGAAAACAAATCCCGCAATTTGTCTAAAATGCTCATATAGCTAACCGGCGTTGAACGAGGGCTTGAATTTATCGGCGTTTGGTCTATAAGGCAAACCGGTTTTTTCTTTTTTTCCGCTTCTGCGTAAATACATTCCATTAAAGTGCTCTTCCCCGAACCGCTAACGCCGGAAATTGCAGTAATCGCTCCAAACGGAATTTTTACGGAAATGTTTTTGAGATTATTTTTCGTTAGGTTGTTCAGAGCGAAGCTGTTGGGAAGCGGAGGAGCGGTTTTGCAATCTTCAAGTTCCTTTTTCCCCGATAAATATTTAACCGTCGCGCTGAGCGGGAATTTTGCGATGGCCTTTTTGTTTGAGAGTTCTTTGGGGGTTCCTGTTGCTACAACTTCACCGCCGAATTCGCCGGCTTTAGGGCCTAAATCTATGATGTAATCGCTCGCCTTTATAAATTCCAAATCGTGTTCCACAACAACAATGGTATTTCCCAAATCTCGCAATTTATAGAGTGAATTCAAAAGTTTTTCCGTATCGCTCTGGTGAAGCCCTATGGTGGGTTCGTCCAACACATAGAGAACGCCTTCCAAGCCGCTGCCTATTTGCCCCGCCAACCGCAATCTCTGTGCCTCGCCACCGCTCAGAGATTCGCCTTTGCGGTCTAAACTCAAATACGGAATGCCTACGTTTATCAAAAATTCCATCCTGCCTAAAATTTCTTTTAGCAAAGGCTCCGCTATGATTTTTTGCGTTTTGTTAAACGGCAAACTTTTGAACCAATCAAAGGCGTGGCTTATGGAAAGTTTGCAAGCATCGCTTATGGATTTTCCATCTATTTTCACCGCTAAAAATTCCCGCTTTAATCGCTCGCCTTCGCATTCTTTGCAAAGACTCTCGTAAACTTCGCCAAGTCCTTGGCAACGCTCGCAAGCTCCGAAATGAGAATTGAAGCTGAAATTTTTCGGGTCAAGTTCTCTCTCCAAACCGAAATCGCAATCGGGGCAGCTTAAGAAATTTGAATAGCTCGCAGTTTTATTTCCCACACGAATTTTTATTTTTCCATCGCTCTCTGCGTATGCCTTTTCTATGGAGTCCATCAATCTGGATTTATTTTTTTCGGTTAATGGAACTCTATCCAAGACTCCATTTTTTGCATAAATTTCCACTAGATTTTTGCCGTTGTTTTCAAAGTTTTTGTACAGATATTGCTGCAATTCCGAGGCGTTGTATTTTTGCAACGGTTTTTTGCAAGCCGGGCAGTGCGGAGTTCCGAGACGTGCCCACATTATGCGAAAATAATCGTAAATTTCCGTCAGTGTGGCAACAGTGCTTCTTGGGCTTTTGGAGGCACTCTGCTGGTCTATCGCAATGGCTGGCGCAAGTCCATGAATAGAATCAACGCTGCCTCGGTCTATTTTGCCTAAAAATCTGCGGGCATAGGTTGAGAGGCTTTCCAAAAATCTTCGCTGCCCTTCCGCAAAAAGGGTATCAAACGCAAGGCTGCTCTTCCCTGCCCCGCTCACGCCCGTAATCACCGTTATTTTGTGGTGCGGAATGCTAACGGAGATATTTTTTAAATTATGTTTGCGTGCACCGTTTATTGCAATGTCTAGACCCACTCCCCACCCCCTATATCAGTGTTTACTATAAATTCCTCGCAAAAATCATTGCCTTGCATATAGGTTTTTCGTAAAGTGAATCTCTTTTGCCGGTTGCCGGTTATGTCGGTATTCCAAGGAAGACCATTGCCTAGCCTGAGCGGTGAGGTCCATAATAAAAATTTATGAAAGGAATTCGGCATTTCAAATAATTTTTTAATGAGTGTCGCACCGGCTTCAACTAAAATATGGTGCATGCCTTTTTTTACGCAATCCGCCAGCATTAAATGCCAATTTTCCTCAAAAGTTCCACCGTTAAAGTTGCTCCTGCTGAAGATAATTTTCTGCGGATTTGCCCCTTTTGCCTTTCTCACCGTCAACTGCGGATTATCATAGCGATAGGTGCCGCCGCCAATTACAACAGCATCGCAAAAACTCCGCAGTCTATGAAGCTGTGTTTGAGATTCTTCACCTGTGATTTTCAGCGGAGTTCTATCGCTGTTTGCGATAAATCCGTCCATGGTTTGAGCTATTTTGAGTGTTATAAAAGGGGTTTTGTTTTTTACAAACCAAGAATAGGATTCGTAAAAATTATCTATTTGCCCATTTAAATTTTCTTTTATCACTTCTATTCCCGCCTGTCTCAGTTTTTCAATTCCATTCCCCGCTACCCGGCTATTGGGGTCTAAAAAACCGTAATAAACTTTTTTAATTCCGGCCTCTATTATAGCATCTGCGCAGGGCGGAGTTCGCCCATAGTGGCTGCATGGCTCCAAAGTGACATGCAATTCCGCATCCTTTGCATTCTCGCCCGCATTCCTCAAAGCGACGATTTCCGCATGTGCATTGCCGGGTTCTTGGGTATAACCCTCTCCCATCGCCACGCCGTTTTTCACAACAACAGCACCCACCGCCGGATTAGGGCGGCAATTTTTTATAGCATAAGTTGCAAGTTCCAAAGCGCGAAACATTTCGCTAATATAGGCATTTTTTCCGCAAAAAAACACTCCCTACTCCCCATTCCCTACTCCCTAAACCAGTTAATCAGCGTTTTCTATATTCTCCCAAAAGATTTTTTTTTACGGAGACAAGATATGTCCAAACTTTTTATTGAAGACCTTGATATGCAGGGTAAACGTGTTTTTATCCGTGTGGATTTTAATGTTCCGCAAGATAAAACTACAGGGGAAATCACCAATACAAAACGCATAGAAGCCGCACTGCCGACAATACGCTATGCCTTGGATAAAGGTGCTGCCGTTGTTTTAGCCTCGCACTTGGGCAGGCCGGACGGTAAAGCTGTTGCAAAATACAGCTTAAAGCCCGTTGCGCAGAAATTGCAGGAATTGCTCGGCAAACCGGTCAAATTCCTGAACGATTGCGTTGGGGCGGAAGTTGAAAAGGAATGCGCTGCCGCAAAACCCGGCGATGTTATTCTGCTGGAAAATCTGCGTTTTTATTTGGAAGAAGAGGGCAAAACAAAGATTAAAAAGGAAGACGGTACGGAAGAAAAAGTCAAAGCTGATCCAAACAAAGTAAAGGAATTCAGAGAATCACTCGCAAAATTGGCGGATGTTTACGTAAACGATGCCTTTGGCACCGCTCACCGCGCCCACTCCTCAATGATCGGCGAAGGTTACACCCAAAGAGCCAGCGGCTACCTGATGAAAAAAGAGCTGGACGCCTTTTCTGCCGTATTAGATAATCCCAAACGCCCGCTCCTCGCAATCTTGGGTGGCGCAAAGGTAGCAGACAAAATTCAGCTGATAAACAACCTGCTGGATAAAGCCGATAAAATCATAATCGGCGGCGGCATGGCTTTCACATTCAAAAAGGTTATAAGCAACCTTGCTATAGGGGCTTCTCTTTATGACGAAGAGGGAGCAAAAATAGTTCCCGAGTTAATTGAAAAAGCCAAAAAGAACGGCAAGGAAATTATTTTGCCTGTGGATTACATTATTGCAGACAAATTCGCCGCAGATGCCACCGTTAAAGCCGCAGACGATTCCTCCGGCATTCCGGACGGCTGGATGGGCTTGGATGTGGGGCCAAAATCCACAGAGCTTTTTGTAAAGGCCATATTAGATTCCAAAACCATTGTTTGGAACGGGCCTGCCGGCGTATTTGAATTTGAAGCTTTTGAAAAAGCTACAAAGGCCATGGCAGACGCCATTATCCAAGCCACGCAAAGCGGTGCTATCACGGTTATAGGCGGCGGCGACACGGCAACTGCGGCGAAAAAATACGGCGCAGACAAAAAAGTCACTCACACTTCTACCGGTGGAGGGGCATCGCTGGAATTCTTGGAGGGTAAAGAGCTTCCGGGGGTAGCAGCTTTGTCGGAGAAATTATGCTAAAAAAAGAGGATCGTATTTTAATTCGCACCTCGCTAATGGAATACAGAAATCTTTTGTTCAGAGCTTTCAAAGGCACGGAAGAGGAGAAAGCTCAAATAGCGAAGGTAAACCGTTTATTGCAAAGTTGGAAAGCAACTTAAAGGAAATTTTATGCAGAGAAATAACACCGCTAAACGCGGAATTTTGGTTAGCGCAACGCCCTACGACACCCGTATAGCGGTTTTGGACGATGGAGTTCTTTCGGACTTGCTGGTAGAAAACAGCTCTTCTAATCGGACGCTTGGCAATATATACAAGGGAGTTGTGCAGAGGGTTGTGCCTGCGCTTCAGGCCGCGTTTGTGGAAATCGGCATGGGAAAAGCCGGTTTTTTGCATATAAACGATGCCATAGACCGCGATATACTTTTGCGCAAGGAATACGGCGAAGACGATTCTCCGGTTGCCGTTATTCCAAGCATTGAAAATGTGCTGAAACCCGGCGATGAAATTATGGTGCAGGTTATTAAAGAACCTATAAACACCAAGGGCGCCCGGCTCACAACGCACTTGAGTTTTGCGGAGCGTTTTTTGGTTTGTATGCCGAACTCCAACTTTATAGGCATATCAAAAAAAGAAAGGGACTTTAGCAAACGCAAAATTTTTAAGCAGTTGATTTACAGGCACAAGGCTCGTGATGTAGGCTATATCGTTAGAACTCAAGCCCTGCTCGAATCCGAAAACGAGATAGTAAAGCAAATGCGCAAGCTGGAGGAAAAATGGGAAATAACAAAAAATAATTTCAATGAATGTGCCCCCGAAAGTTGTATCTATCAGGAATCAAATTCCGTGGAGCAGTCCATAAGGGAATACTTTAACGAATATACGGAATTTGTTTATGTGGACGATGAAAACGAGTACCAGAACATCCGTGAATATTTGGGGGGAGCAAACCACGAAAACCTGCAAAAAATAAAATTGTGGAAGGGGCGTGAAAGTCTTTTTGAATCCTTTGGGGTAGAAGATGATTACGAAAAATCTCTTTCCACAAAGGTTTATTTGCCACGCGGCGCATACTTGATTATTGAGCAAACAGAAGCTCTGATGTCCATAGATGTGAATACCGGCTCTAGAGTGCACGGCAGTAATCAGAGCAGGGTATTTTTGGAAACGAACCTGGATGCGGCTAGGGAAATTGCAAAGCAACTCCGTTTGCGCGATGTCGGCGGTTTGGTGATAATCGATTTTATAGACATGGATTCCGACGAAGATAAAAACACTGTTGTCGATGAGTTCAGAAAAGCCATTCGTTTTGACAGAACACCGCTGAATTTTTCCGCAATTTCGCAATTCGGCTTAATGGAAGTGAGCCGCAAAAGGGTTCGCACCAATTTAGCGAGCGAAAAGCACAGCAATTGCCCTATGTGCGGAGGCTCCGGCATCGTGTTCAGCGAAGAAGCCACGCTTTCTTTGATAGACCGCTATCTTGCGCGCATAGCTAAAAAAAGCAGAATGAAAAAAGTTCAACTGGTTGTGGCACCGCCTATAGCCAAACTTTTGAGCGATGACTATGGCCGCATGTTCCATTATTTGGAGCACAAACACTCGCTGGATATTGAGCTAATGGAAGCCGAAGACTACGTTTCGCACCAGTTCTCGTTCTTCAATCCGGATACGAGAGAAGATATAACGGAGAAGTTTGCGTTTTATAGCTAACAATATTTCTTGGATTAGCGGGTGGGCTAGTGATATTTCCATTTGGGAAGATGAAATTCGCGAGCGTTTTCCCGATTATACTCATCGCTTTGTTGGGTATTCGGATTTGATTTCTTCTGAGGAGTTTGTTGTTCCGAAATCCGAGATTGTGATTGGGTGGAGCATGGGAACTCTTGCGCTTTTGAGGAATTTGCATAAAAAGCCAAAAGAGCAAAAGTGGATTTTAGTTTGCCCGATTGCGGATTTTTGCGCTGCCGGCTGTTGGCCGCGTGTGGTTATGAAAATTGCTACCAACTGTTGGCCGCAGGCAGTTGTGAGAGCTATGACTCCAAAGATTTTTTCCGCTTTAATGGGTAAAATTCCGAAAATTGAAAAGGAAAAATGGCTGGAAAATGCTATGCGTTATTCCCCAAAGCAATTGGCTTTAGGGCTTGATTATTTAGTGCAAAAAAAAGCGGATTTAACCGTGCCATGCCAAAATGTTTCTCTTCTTTTCGGCAAACGAGACAAAATTGTGCCTTTGGCTCAAAAGAATTTATTTTTACCCGGTGCCGGGTGGCAGATTCATATTTTCGAAAATCTTGGGCATTGGCTGCCGGATTATATACGCACCGCTCCTTGGTCTGCGCTTGTGGCAAGCGAAGCGTAAATTTTCAAAGCTCGGCTGATTTCTCTTTTCCTTGAAACCGGTTGCCATGCTTGCGCGCCATTTTCCATCTCTTTGCGGCGAATTTCCAATTCCTCGTCTGTTATGCCGATATTAATGGTTCTGTCCGAAATGTTTATCTCTATAATATCACCGTCTTTTACCAAAGCTATATTGCCTTTAGCTGCTGCTTCAGGGCTTACGTGGCCAATGGAAAGCCCGCTTGTTCCGCCGCTGAATCTGCCGTCTGTTATTAAAGCGCATTCCTTGCCAAGCCCCATGCTCTTTAGATAACTGGTGGGGTAAAGCATTTCCTGCATTCCGGGGCCGCCTTTGGGACCTTCATAGCGGATTACCACAACATCGCCTTTTTTGACTTTGCGTTTTAAAATTCCGTCTGCCGCTTCTTCTTGGCTTTCAAACACAACGGCAGGGCCGGTGAATGTCCATATTGAGCTATCAACTCCGGCGGTTTTCACAACGCAGCCGCTGGGCGCAAGATTTCCGTAAAGGACTGCCAATCCGCCATCTGCGCTGTATGCGTTAGCGGCATTTCTTATTGCGCCTTTTTCCCTATCTAAATCCAGGTTCTCGTATTTTTCGCTTTGGCTGTAAGCCTCCAAGTTGAATTTGCCGCCCGGCGCGGCTAAAAAACGTTCTTTTGCTTCTTCGCTCGCAGTGCTTTGAGATATATCCCACTCCAGGTAGCGTTTTAAATTTTCATTTTTGTTCAGCAAACCCATGTTGTTCAGTTCGCCCATAATGGCAGGAATTCCGCCCGCTCTGTGCACATCTTCTACATGAATGTGGCTAACGCTGGGCGCAACTTTGCAAAGGCATGGCGTTGTGCGAGAAAGCTCGTTTATGTGTTTCATTGTGAAATCAACGCCGGCCTCGTGGGCAACGGCGAGTATGTGCAAAATGGTATTTGTGGAACCGCCCATAGCGATATCCAGCCGCATGGCATTTTCAAGGGCTTTTTTTGTAGCGATGCTTCTAGGCAAAACGGAATAATCGTTTTTGTTGTAATATTTATCGCAAAATTCCACTGCGAGTTTTGCGGCCTGCTCAAATAATTTTTTGCGTTCAGTGTGGGTAGCAACTAGAGTTCCGTTTCCGGGCAGTGATATTCCAAGGGCCTCGGTAAGGCAGTTCATGGAATTTGCCGTGAACATTCCGGAGCAGCTTCCGCAGCTCGGGCAGGCTGCGTGTTCAATGCGTTGCAAATCCTCATCGGAAACATCGGGGTTTGCGGCGGCAATCATTGTATCTATCAAATCCAAGCGAACTTCTTTTCCATTAGAAAGAGTTGCTTTGCCGGCTTCCATTGGCCCGCCGCTTACAAACACGGCAGGAATGTTGAGCCGCATAGCTGCCATCAGCATACCCGGCGTCACCTTATCGCAGTTGCTTATGCACACAAGGGCATCTGCGCAGTGAGCGTTTGCCATATATTCAACAGAGTCCGCAATCAGGTCGCGGCTGGGCAAGCTGTAGAGCATTCCGCTGTGTCCCATAGCTATGCCATCATCTATGGCTATGGTGTTGAATTCTTTCGGCACTCCGCCCGCTTTGCGAATTTCCTCCGCAATCAATCTGCCAACGGGCTGTAAATGCACGTGCCCGGGTACAAATTCCGTAAAGCTGTTTACAACGGCGATTACGGGTTTGCCGAATTCGTTTTCTTTTGTTCCTGTTGCACGCCAAAGCGCACGTGCTCCGGCCATATTGCGGCCTTCTATTGTGGTTAATGAGCGTAGTTTCATTGGGGAGAAGGTAGAAAAACAAAACATGAATTTAAGTGTTTTTCTACTCCCTACTCCCCATTCCCTACTCCCTAAACTGGTTAACCATTACTTCCCACACCTGAACATCATAAAAATCAATATTCCGCCGTAGATGAAGTCAATTCCTTAAAAGTCCGTCCAATTCCGGTGAATGTATTTTAACCATCTTTAAAACTATTTTTTGCCATGATTTTGGAAACTCGTTGAAGATTTGCAAAGCGCGGGATTGCAAGTCGGGAAGTTCTGCTATTAAACGTCCCAAGCCAATTACAGTTTATTTTGCTGTATATAGGCAAGCACCAACTGCCTATAAGTATAAGCTCGTTCAATGAGCCTGAATCATTAAGTTTTTCCAAAATCTTGTGAAAGATTTCAAATTGCTCGTTTTCCAAGTAGCCTCCTAACTTCTTTTAATTCCGAAAGAGTTGTTTTTTTCCGCTGTTTGTATTTTTTTCTTTCGGAATCCCGTTCCATTGCTTTTTTAGCTTTTTCACTGGATAATTCGCCTATGTATTCGGTTAGTATTTTTTTTCCTTGCCTGCGGACATAATAGAGATATTTATCCCGCTTTTTAATCGTGGCATTTGGCAGAGAAAGCAATTTGTTTTCATATTTTAGCAGTTGGGCCTCTAGCCTATCTCTCTCTTCTCTTAATATTCCGCCAACAACGCTCATAAAAACTCCTTTGTCCTACAATATAGTAAAAAACAGCAAATGTAGGACAAAAATAAATACACTAACCCTATACCCAAACATTAAGTTAACCATTATTTCCTACACATCA
>LIUH01000144.1:15269-16038 GCA_001462225.1 Fibrobacteria bacterium GUT31
AAATCAATATCCCGCCGTAAATGATTTGGCGTGGGTTGGCGGCTATGGAGTTGGGCATGCCCACAAAATCAGAACCAATACCCCAAATATTAAGTTAATTATTAGGCGGGGGAGTTAGGCATATCAACGAATTGCAAGGCTTGGAATGCCAATAATCCACTTAACAGCATGGCGGAGAATAGATTTTCTATTTTCTTCATTATGCTCCTATTTCATGGAACTAATATTCGTTTTGAAACGCCAAAAATAATCACTCCGAATAGAGCTTTGGATTTTGGTGCAGGTTTTTATACAACTAGCGACAAAAAACAAGCAAGTGATTGGGCAAATGTGGTGGTAAAAAGAGCAAACATAGGAAAAGCCCTATTAAATGTATATGAATTGAAAGAAGATTACAGGCAGAAATTAAATGTAAGGGTATTTGAAACCGCAAATAAAGAGTGGTTGGATTTTGTTTGTGAGCATAGGTTGGAAACATACAAAGGCGATAATTACGATTTGATTATTGGGGCAGTTGCCAATGATAAAACCATGCCGGTTCTGCAAGGTTATATGAATGCAAAGAATAAAGATTTATATGCTCCTGTAGCATTAAGTGAAATTCGGGCAGATAAATTAACGGATCAATATGTATTCAAAAATGATTTGGCATTGAGTTTTTTATATTTGCAGGAGATAATAGAATTATGAATCGTATTAGCAGTGATATGTTGTATTTTTTTCATTCTTGGCTTATACCAAAGATAAGCGAGGAATATGATATTAGCGA
>LIUH01000145.1 GCA_001462225.1 Fibrobacteria bacterium GUT31
CATACTCTGCACAGTTGGATGGGACATTATCATAACATTTGCTTTTGTTGCCGGGGGTGTTGTAGTTCAAATTTTCCGCCATCCAAGTCTGGTCGCCTATCTTTACAGTTCTGTATGTCTGTCCCTGATAAGTCAAATCTCCGTTTGACGAGGGATTGTCTTTGCCATCATCAGACGAGCAGGAAAATGTGAATACCGTAGCTGCCACCGCAGCCGCCAACGAGATGAACTTTATTTTGTTCATGAGATGTCTCCTATCTTTTCCCATTTTAATTTACCTTGCCAATCGTAATGGGAACACGGCTTTGGCAAAGTTCGTGCCGTTAGCGGCACAATTAACTAATCCTTCACGCAACGGACAGACTGCAAACTAGACTTATCGCTTATGCTGGTTCCGCCGCCGGCGATATCGCTACCAGCGAACATATTCCGAGCGTAAGTTCCATCGTAGTAGGGCGGTTCCTCGTACTTACTGGCACTCCACCAGACACCATATTCTTGGGCACCAAGGGTGAAGCCACCGGGGGAGCTGTAGCCACCCGCTAGGGCGGAAAACCCGTACTTGTCTGTATTACCATTGTCAGGAACGCCAGTGCTGTTGTTAAGCCAATCACTAGTTGCCTTTAAGTCCTTGCCTGCCGTTTCGCTTCTGTAAGGACTTTCCGTGCCACTTGTACCGTCAACATAACGGTACAATTTATCCCAGTCTTCATCGCTCGGAATATGCCAGCCAGAAGGGCAAATGCCCTGATGTTTCGACTGTATTTCGTTTGAGCAAGCACTTGTATTGCAACTTGACGGAAGATCCATAACCATCGACCAATCATATAATCTGCCCCACACTGCACAGAGGTTTAGTATCTGATTACCATAGCACATACTGCCTTCAACCTCGTAATTCAAATTCTCCGCCATCCAGATTTGAGTGTTAATAGTTACATACACATATTTTTGACCGTCTCGCTCATCACAAAACTGCTCTTTCATTTTGCCGTGATGTTCTCTTTTAGTCCTATCCGCAAAACCTGCACACAAACCGTTACTAGACACAGCACTTGACGAGCTACTGCTATTCTGCTCCACATCACTGCTTGACGAGGATGGATTATCGCCGTCACTTGATGAGCTACTGCTGCTTTGTTCCACATCACCGCTTGACGAAGACGGATTATCGCTGTCAGAGGAACTGGAAATGCCACCATCCTCATCGCCAGACGAGCAGGAAAATGTGAATACCATAGCCACAACTGCAACCGCCAATGAAATATTTTTTGCCATTTGCTACCTCACCACCCTAATGGTTTTCCCGCCAGCCTTAACCATATACACGCCTTTCGGCAAATGTGCCACAGAAATGTTTTCGTTTGGCATTGCCGTACGGTCCATCAGCACATTGCCACGCAGGTTGTATATGCGAATGGGCGTTGCTTGCGATGTTCCCACGATTTGCAAACTCTGGCCGTTTTGCACAATGCCAAAGCTGCTTGTCGGTGCGGAATTGATGATGGGAGTGGTCGCCGCAATTACAAGGTCATCCCCGCTTGCCACCAAACCCCAGCCTTCATTGGCCAGCGTGAAATTTTCGGCATACTCCGCACCGCCGACTACCACTACATGACCTGAGAGGTCAACAGGGACAAAAGATGGGTCGAGCATAAGCGTGATGCTGTATATTTTTTCGCCGGGGGTAAAAAGAGAAAATTGGCTTTTGAGAATGGATATTCTATCTTCCAATCGTAATTTTAAGCCTTCGCTGATTGTTGGCGAGTGACCAAAGGAAATTGTGCCTAAGGTGCTTGTCACAGTGCCGCCAATGATGCTTACCGTACCGTCTATATTGCAAATTCCACAACCTTCGAGGGCTATGGCATCGCCGGTGTAGAAAATATCTGCGTGGCTGGTTATGGAAACGTCGTCTTGAACCTTGATGGTAAAGCCGCCGCTTGAGGTTATTTTACCCCAAAGAGTAATAGGCTTGTTCCACGATACATCATCGTGGTTGGCGAACAGCACCGACTCTGTGCCGATGTCCAATGCACTATTGTTATTTCCGAAATCTATTTCTATATAAACATTGCTATTTTTTGAGTGCATTTGCACAGCATCAATCACAGCTTGGATTGGCTGGTTATCCGCTATCGTTTGGAACTCTTTGGTAGCCTTGAACAACCCGTTAGAGCCGGTGATAAAGTAGCGGGGGGACACTGTTGTTTGCGCAAAAGCCGCCGTGGATAGCAATGCCACGAATATGGCTGTGAGAAACTTGATTTTGTTCATAATAAACTCCTATTTTGAGGTTTGTTTGTGGTGAAAGAAGGGTTGAGCAAGGAATTTCTACCTAAAAGCGAGGATTTTCTGCCCAAAAGCAAGAATTTTCTACCTCAGAGCAAGAAACTTCCACCTAAAAGCAAGAAATTTCTACCCGAAAGCAAGAAAGTCCTACCTAAAAATAAGAAACTTCTACCTCAGAGCAAGAAATTTCTACCTGAAAGCAAAAAACTTCTGCCTAAAAGCAAGAAAGTCCTGCTCAAAAGCTAAAAAGCCCTCATTCCTCACCTCCTGTTTGTTGTTTTTTGGGACGGGGGAAACGCTTTTTCAGTTCCTCATATACCGCTTTGGCACCGCTTACGCCGTTTGAAGCCGCCACCTTGACCGAGTTGTAGAATACGAGGGCGGATTGGTAGGCTTCGCTGCCGGCGGTCATTTGGGTGTCGGATACGCCTTCTTCCAACTGGCGGATGCGGTTGTAAAGCGTCCATAGACCGTGTGCATCGGCGAAATCCACGTCAAATGCGGCCATTTCCAGATATGGTGGGACGAGGCTTGGGTTTTCGTGGGCGGCTTGGTGGGATTTTTCTACGAAATTGAGGGTTTTGGGACCCATTTTCGGGAGTTCCTGCTTTTCGTCCGGGGTTAGGGCGAGGAGGTATGGTTGCAGCAAGTTGGCTGCCTCTACGACCTTGGCCTGTGCTTGGGCAAGTATGTTCTCAGGGATTGCCTGAGTGTGCTTGTTCTTTT
>LIUH01000146.1:0-208 GCA_001462225.1 Fibrobacteria bacterium GUT31
GGCATACTCAGCACGATTTACATCCCCCTTGCAAAAACATGGCAAACGGGAAACACCGAAAAGATTCACACCCTCTACGCCGATTTCTACGAAAACGCCCCCTTTGTGCGGGTACTGCCCGAAGGCGTAATCGCCGCCGCCAACCGCGTACGGCAGTCTAACTACTGCGACATTTCTATCCACTTGGACCACCGCAAAACCACCTTAA
>LIUH01000146.1:407-661 GCA_001462225.1 Fibrobacteria bacterium GUT31
GGGCAGGCGGTGCAGAATATGAACATTTTATTTGGATTTAACGAACGCGCCGGGCTGGAGATGATACCGTCGTTGTTTTAAAAAAAAATTAAAAGGAAGAATAACCACGGAGTTTAAGAGGAGGTACACGGAGTTTCACGGAGTTTTAAGAGAGAGAAGAAGAGGGGTCTTGGTACGAAAGCAGAGCATATTATCAACAAGCTAAGCTTACGAATAACGCCCCCCTTCTCCCTCTTTTCTTCCTCCGTGAAACT
>LIUH01000146.1:672-4119 GCA_001462225.1 Fibrobacteria bacterium GUT31
CGTGGTTTTTCTTCTTCTTCCTCATCTCTTCTTAAACATCAGTCCGTGCACGTCGTAGCGCTGCTTTAGGATATTTTTGATTAATCGCCAGTATCGTCTTTTCAAGGCGTTGTTCATCGCGTACGCCGTCGTCGAACAAGCTGCCCTGCGTAATGCTCCCGTCCTCAAGGTTGAGCAAGGCGGCGCCAATCAGACGCACACGCCTGCCCTTTTGATATTTTTTGCGGAATAGCGCCAACAGCCGATCATAGAGATCGTTCAACGTTTTTACATGGTCATGTGCAGTTTCCCGCGCGCCCTCGGTGATAAAATCATCGTAGCGAATTTTGATCGATACCGTCCGGCTCTGCCACTTGCCTTCCAACAGCCGCCATATCAGCGTTTGGCAAATATCAAACAGAGCCGTCTCGATGGCAAACGCGTCGTACAGATCAACGGGAAAAGTTCGCTCGGCGCTGATTGAGTGACTACCCCGGCCCTCGTCAAAGGTCGCCGCTTCCTCGCCGCGAACCGCGCGATAGAGAAACAGGCCGAACGCTTTCCCGAACAGGGCGGTCAGGGCGTCAAGGGAAAGCCTGAAAATATCCTCGCCCGTTTTAAACCCGTGCTTTTTAAAAATCTCCTGCGTCTTTTCGCCCGCGCCCCAAATCTTTCCCACCGGCAGCGAGCGCATAAAGTCCCCTTCTCCGCCCGGCGGTATAATGAACAGCCCGTCCGGCTTGGACATCCCCGACGCAATCTTCGCCAGATATTTGTTAGTTGCAACTCCCGTCGAAACCGTCAGCCCCGTTTCTTCACGAACGCGCTTTTTCAATTGTGCGGCAATAACCTCAGGCGGCCCCAACAACCCCTCCATACCGCTAATGTCGAGAAAAGCCTCGTCTATGGAAAGCTGCTGCACCGACGGCGAAAAATCGTTAAACAGCGCCATAACCTCGTCGGACTTTTCCCGGTAGCGGCTCATATTCCCCCGCAGGTACACCCCGTCGGGACACCGTTTTTCCGCCTGCGCGATAGGCATCGCCGAGTGCACCCCGAACCGCCGCGCCTCGTACGATGCCGCCGCAACCACGCTCCGCCGGTCGCCCGGCAGCCCGCCGACAATAACCGGCTTCCCCTTAAGTTCAGGATGGTCAAGCTGTTCTACCGATGCGTAAAACGCGTCAAGGTCGGCGTGGACAAAACAGTTCATGGGGGATATTATACAATAATTATGATTATAGGCGCTATTGCCGGCGATATTATCGGGTCGGTCTATGAACGGCACAATATCAAAAAAGTCGATTTTCCCTTATTCGGCATACAATCACGCTTTACCGACGACAGCGTTCTGACCCTGGCGACCATGTATGCGCTATTACATGAAAAAAACTTCACCGAAGCCTATCATACATTTGCCCAAAAATATCCCCACGCCGGCTACGGCGGCAAATTCAAGCTATGGATACGCTCCGACAACCCCCAACCCTACAATAGCTGGGGCAACGGTTCCGCCATGCGCGTCAGCCCCGTTGGGTGGTACGCCACCAGCCTTGAAGACGCCATGGCCGAAGCCCAAGAAAGCGCCGCAGTTACGCATAACCACCCCGAGGGCATAAAAGGCGCTCAGTCCGTCGCCGCCGCCGTTTACCTGGCAAGAACCGGCAAAAGCAAAGAAGAAATCAAAACTTTTATTGTCAATACCTTTCACTACAATCTTGATCGCACACTAGACGCCATACGACCCGCGTATCACTTTGATTCCAGCTGCCAAGGCTCCGTCCCCGAAGCCATCATCGCCTTTTTAGAAAGCGCCGACTTTGAAAACGCCATCAGGTTGGCAATCTCCCTCGGCGGCGACAGCGACACCATAGCCTGCATCACCGGCGGCATCGCGGAGGCCTTTTACGGAGCGGTTCCCGCGCACATTGGCGACGGCGTGCTGGGGATTTTGCCGCGGGAGCTGGCGGAGATTGCGGAGGGGTTTTCGGGGGAATTTGGAGGTTAAAAAATGGGGACGGATGTTACTATATTTGCAAACCATACAATAGATTTCTCAAATAAAGATATTACATTAATTGCTGATGATATAAAAAAATTATTGGATGGTTCAATTATCAAAAATCGTACGGAAATACAAGATTTAGTAAGTAGATATTATGGTTGGCAAGGATATGATTATGAACTAAACGATAACTGGCATAAAGAAATTATTAGTTGGCAAGATAATGCGTGGCATTATACAATAGACAATGATTATGATAATTATATACAAATAGATTTTTATGGCCCATTTCATCTAGAAATATCGTTTACCAATAATCATATTGAATTTAACGATCCGGGATACCGATATTCAACTTTCTTTGGTATTGATAAAAAGGATAGAAACGAATGGAGAAAATATTACTATCAATATATTTCATTATTTGGCGGTAATTATGCAATTTATTTACCCGATCAAGGTGAAGTAGCTGAATTTACTGCCAAAATTTGGGACTATAACATAAATTTGGATACAATCGCAAAAGAGTTAATAAAAAAGTATGGAACTAATACAACAGAAATAGATGATTTCCCGATTGACGAGAATGATTTTGTTGATCCGCCCTATTATTTTATTGATTATTTTGAAGATATAAAGAGGACAGAGAAATGACAACAGTGGCATTATTTCATGTAGTTAACCAATTCCAGAAGAGGAACTTGAAAAAGTCACTCCCCCTCAGCGATGATAATTGATGAGATAGCGTCTCACCAATTGATTGCCAGCGGCAGTTGCCGAGGAATCCTCGGTAACTGAGATTTGGGGCAGTTGTTAAGGAATCCTTAGTAACTAAATCTGCGAGAAATTGGCTATCTTCACATCGCCATCGGGAAACCGTGCGATAACATCAAGTTCGCCGCCCATAGCCCTAATATGGCTCCGCAAAGTAGAGATATACATATCTGCCCGTTTTTCAAGTTTTGCTATAGCCGGCTGTTGGATATGCAGGGCCTCGGCAAGCATTGTTTGGGAAAGACCGCGGGCGTTTCGTAGTTCATTGAGCGGCATCTCGTCCAAGGCTTTGGCGACTTCTTGTTTTACCCATTCTCTTGACTCGGGACTCATTTTAGCTTCAAGTTCTGAAAATTTTCTAGCCATTGTTTTCCTCATCCCACATAGTGGGACTATATTCCATGCAGGGAATATAGTCAAGTATATCAATATTCTATTTCCGCTGCTTTTTCTCAATTTTCTTGATTTCCCGGTCAAAATCGGATTCAAATAAGCGGTCCTGAATAACACGATATTTCTCAAATTCACTTTCGGCGAATTCTTTCGCAATTTGGGCGCTTATCTTGCCGCCATCCTGTAAAATTGACCGGTCATCAGCCTCAAGAAAACGGTCAAGGCGTTTAGCCCAGTCTTCCATTGTCATGGGGATATGCTTTTTTGCCCGATCTTCCGCCAAATCAAGATAGGCG
>LIUH01000146.1:4260-4671 GCA_001462225.1 Fibrobacteria bacterium GUT31
ATACGCCCAAGGGACTCTAACTCAGTCTCGGTCAAATAATTCTTGGCGACAGAGACATCGGTCTTGACTATTTTCCCGTGCGGGCTTTTTTCCCATGTAGTCAACCCCATGTGTTCTTTCGCGGCATCCGCCCTTTCGTAAATGACCTCGGCGGCGGTGTGCCCGTGAATGGCATAGTGCAGCTTGTTTTGCACCTTGGCAAAAAACTCCTTGGTAACGGGAGATTTTTTGTTGTAATCCATGGCGGTAGCGTAAATATCGGTAATCTTCTGGTAAAAACGGCGTTCGCTCAGGCGAATTTCCCGAATTTCCGCCAAAAGATGCTCAAAATAGTCCTCGTCAAGAAAAGCGCCGTTTTCCATGCGCTTGCGGTCTATGATATAGCCGCGCAGCGCATAGTCCCTGAGAACC
>LIUH01000146.1:4891-5111 GCA_001462225.1 Fibrobacteria bacterium GUT31
ATGCTTGGTCTGGTAGTTTTTCCCGTCGGCGGCAGTTATCGAGGAATCCTCGATAACTGAAATTTCGTCCAGTTCCCCCTCGGCGAATATATTCTTGAGGTGCAAAGATATGCTGTCGATGGAACATTCAAATAGGGCGGCCATGAGTTTTTGGCTAAGCCAGATGGTTCCGTTCTGCACGCGGACTTCTATGCCTTTTTCTCCGGCCTGTTTGGAGAAA
>LIUH01000146.1:5282-9382 GCA_001462225.1 Fibrobacteria bacterium GUT31
TTACGGATTTGCAGGGTTTTTGGGGGCATGAGGGACTCCTGATTTACTTATTTTATCATAAAAAAAGCCCAAACGGTCAAGTGGACTATTAATATCCCGAAATGGTTGGATGATAAGGTTGCTCAGTTCCATAAATTGGAAAAAACGGATTGAAAAGAAAAATATAATTGGGTTTAATCCCTGAAACTGGAAAAATCGTTTTAAATTGTGTTTATTCATTGCGCACGCTTGACATAATTTCATAATTTTCCTATATTTATGTATATGAAAAGACAAATTTCTGATTCAGAAAAAAGAATTCTTATAACTCAACATCGCAGCACCGATGGGAAAATCTACTGCTTTATCGATAATGAACCAATAGATGATGAAAATACTATCCAATTTGACCATATAGACCCATATGCAAAATCAGAAGATACATCTTTAGATAATATTGCTCCCGTTTGCAAAAATCATAACCTTGCTAAAAAAGATATGTCACTTTCCGAATACCGTGACAAATTATCTATTGAAAGATTATTCAAAAGCAAAGAAGAAAATGGAAAACAACTAAAACTAAACGATGTTTTGGAATCAAAATTTAATTCGGAATACGGTTTTGTTGTAAAATATGACTATGACAAAACTAATGATTCTATTTCTCTGAAATTTTATTCTGATACTAACCAAATAAAATTACCTGAAGTAAAGAAATATCCAGTGTTTGAATGTCCTATTACAAAATTGAAATTTTTTTATGCTCAAATTCCTGTTGTAAATATTTTAAATGATGGAAAAGAAGAATCTGAAATAGAATTACAACCACGCCCTTTGATTATTGACCATTTTTGGAATCTTTACAGACATTTAAGAGTAAATACTCAACTTCAGCCTTCAATCTGTAGAATTGAGGGAAATAATCCCATTTTTGTTTTTGATGGTCAACATAAGGCAGCTGCAAGGATATGGGCTGGTGCCAAATTTCTCGACGTTAAAGTATTTATTGAGCCAGATGTTATTAAGTTGATGAAAACTAATCTTGTTGCACACGATAAGTTGAAACAGTTACGGTTTTATTCTTCTATTTTGGCTGATAAGCTAGCACAGATTTATGGAGTAAACTGGCAAAAGTACATGGAAACTGCTGATAAAAAAACAGAAAAAGGTTTTTGCAGTTTTGTTAAATATTCAGAAACAAGTACTGATGAAAATCCTGTAAAACAATTAGAAGCCTATATTGTTGAATCAATTTTGAAACATAGTGAAAATAAAATGTTACCTTTTATTGCACCAGAAAATAAAACAGGAAAACAATATGCAATAAGCAGAGATTCATTAAAGAAGTATTATTTCAGATATTTTGTTGCAAGCCCTCCTCTTGATATTGAGTTTGATAGTAAAGATGATTTTAGGAATCAAGAAATTGAAAATAACATTAAACTATTAAATATTTTAGCAGAAATAACATTAATAAATAAATGGGATCCCGACTCAAATTCTACAGAGCATAAAAAAGCAGATAGGATTTATCGTGCAGGTTCGGTAATGGCTTGGTTCCCTTTATTAAGAAACATTATTTTTAATAAACTTGACTTAATGGCAAGTGAAACTGATAGGATTCTTTTTAGAGTTATTTCAGAAGACAAATGGAAACTTATTGAAATATTTGTAAATAAAATGTTTTCTCATAAAATATGGGTTGATAAAGACCCCAATATTGATATTATCATAGGTAATAAAAAATCTGAACTAACAAAAGATTTATTTAAAGATAAAGGGCTGACTGATAAATGGGTACTTGGATTGATATAAAAGCAAGATAGGCTCTGTGGTGAGGAGATAGGCTCAAATATTGGACATTGCACTAATCCCAAAGACTGGTAAAAAACTTACCGAACAGCTCAAATCCCTTCATTCCGCGTTTTTCTATTTCCATGTGATACTTGCAATCGTAATAATGCTCCCTCGACTTTATTAAGATGTAATTTTCAGGCTCCTTTATATGAAGGTCTGGTTCGCCCGAAAGAACATAGGGCGATAATCCGCCGAACTTTTTTGCCATAGATTTCTCGTTTTCTTTGGCAAGATAATCAGGCGTCATCTTGTAGGTATAATCAATATTTTTATTTTCCGGAATTTTAGCAAAGGGATTTTTGTATCCATATTTTTTGAAGAAGTTATTGGCCTTTGGGCCATTTTCCGGAAATGGATCTCTTCCAAAAAGAAAATACTCGAATGCAAAAATAATTTCATCTAATGTTTTTTCCCATGCATCCGGCCCTCCTCCGGCGATATTTCCGTCTGCGATTTCTTTTTCGTATTTTTCCTTTGATCCCCAGGCATTCTCGTCATATTCCGAGAAATAGTTTGGGTAGCCATGGCGCTCATATTCTTTATACGCTTTAATTTTAGGATATATTATTTTAGCCAGATGATGATCCAATGACCATAGATCGCGAGATGAACAATTGCATGGCGAAAACAGCTTTTGAAAACCATATTTTACTTCATATAAAGCATTCTTAATTATATAAAAAAATCGCCAGAAGGCCTTTGAGATCACCTTCAAGAAGGATGGTTTTTTATCATCTTCATCATCGAACAGATCAAAAAAATCACCATCTTCTTCTTCACTATCTTCGTCGGGATTTTGTTTTAATGCATTAGCCATATCATTCTATTTCTTGCATCCCCTTTCTTAGAGTTGTTCGAGGCTCAAGCGTCTCCGCTATTTTGGGGGTGGACGCGGTGGTGGTGGCGGCGGTGGCGGATTTGGTTTTGGCCTGCTGCCACTTTTTATCGGAGCGCCATGTTGATGTACACAAAATATAACAGACATAATACCCCCAATACAAAAAATGCAAACGCTATCCAGTTCATTATTCTGGTAGGTAACATAACAAGCAACCTATTGGCTTTTTTATATGACCTTCCCTCGTATCCAATTTCAATATTTTTTTCAATGTTATCGAGTAACTTATCCTGTATCAAAGAGCCGATACGGGACTCAAGAATAGCAGCAATAATCGAAAGACCAAAAAAAAGCCATGCGACAACAAGGATGTTGGTTTGCAAAGCCTCTTGTAGAGGAACAATTTGATTTATAAACGCAAAAGAAACACCAAACGATCCCGCCGCCAGTGTCAGTATGTTTTTATGAAAACGATCCTCTATATCAAGCTGGACATTGTGCTGCATATCCCAAACTGATGAGAAATCGTCATATACCTTTTTTTTGCGCTCATACTCATGGACAAGGCCTTGATAAATGGCTTCTCTCTCCTCGTCCGTTGCGGCTCCCGCGTAAGGGTCTTGGATTAGATCGGACATACGTTTCTCCTAAAAAACCATGCCGTAAGTCTATACCGCGTATAGACTTACGCTAATGAGCCGTGCAGGATTCGCCCTCCAAGCCTCAGCTCCTGCTTCGGCTTTCCGGGCCGGGGTTTTTGCTAAACGTACATCCATGTACGTTTACCCTGCGAACCTTCGGTTCTCCGGGCCGCAAAAACCCTTCGAATCCTGCATGGATTCACAAATGAAACAAGCTCACCTTATGACGGAGTTGCTTCACCTTCAAATTGTTTGAGCCGTGCAGGATTCGAACCTCCGACCACCGCCTTAAAAGGGCGGTGGTATCGTGGCCAAACTGCCGGCCTAACTCATTATGTGGCAAGGATTTACCCCTTTTCCCACTTTTATTGTCACAAAACAACCTTTGCAATAGTCGCATTAACCGCATATAATGTCAATAGCAGAATAATAACTGCGTGTTAACTGCGTGGTGATAGTACGGAGGTCAACCCCATGGGAACCCAAATTATCCACAATTCCTACGACGGCCCCAAGAAGCCGCCCCGATTGTTCAAAGGGACTCAATTCTCTCTCGATTTTGCCAGCTCAACTGACCCGGTAGTTATTGACAATGGCATCAGGGAAACCATACGCGGGGTCAAATTCTCCATCATGGCCATGGGGATAGCCCTATACCGCATTGATGCCGCCGGCCTCTATATCGACCTGGGATTTAGTAGTTTCAGCGAGTACATAAACAAGCTCACCGAGGATACCGGCATGGCCCGTTCCAGCCTCTATAATTGGGAGTACATCGGCGAGGC
>LIUH01000146.1:9610-10301 GCA_001462225.1 Fibrobacteria bacterium GUT31
CTTGAGAACCACCCCAAACGCGAGGTATTCAATAAAATCAGGGATATGTCGCGGCGCGAGTTCGAGGAATGGTCAAAAGAATCGCAAGCCAAGAACGCCAAAAAGTACAAAACCGTCAAGATAAAGGGAACCCGCGTTTTTGCCGGCAACTCCCCTATCATCTCTTTCGCTGAGGAATTATCCCCCGGCGACCGCCGGTATTATGAGGGTCTCATCATGGAAGGGGCGAAGGCAATCCAGCAGAATGAGTATGCCAAGATTTTTCGATTTTATGATGAAGCCGAAGCCCGGCGCTTTGATCGCTTTTACCAGCGCGAACTCAAGGCCCTGCGGGCAAAAAGATAGCCCGTATGAAGTTTGGAGGCATACGGGCTATAACACTTGGAGAAGCGTGTTATCTAATCACGCAAATAAAAGGCTTCTTCTGCCGCGGCGGTTTTTGCCATTAACTGTCCCGTGTCGGTAATCGGTACCCTCGTATTCATTACCAGATCGGCGAATTTGTCAGCCGCCCCAGAAGTCATGCTTATAATAGCATCTTCTCTAATTGACATGGCAATATCGACGTTTTGTCGAGTTATCCTTGCCAGATCCGTTAGCTGGGTAACAACGCCCTGCTGGACGCCGTATTCAGCCAATGCCGCCATAAAAGTTGTTTCCTCAAGGGAAATCACTCCGGGCGGATGGGCAA
>LIUH01000147.1:0-10138 GCA_001462225.1 Fibrobacteria bacterium GUT31
ACGCAGGGTTGTTTATGAATTTTCGTTGGAGGGCAAAATGAGCCAAACGGAACTAATCGTTGAGAATTGGATGGATATTCTTCCTCCGGATTACAAGAAGTATGGAATCACCTCCAACAGCTTTGATCCGGTCATTCTTGAAATATACACCGAAATAAAGAAGATGTTTCCCGACGTCTATGTTAATTTCAGAAACGGGATTCGCGTCAACAGTTGGTGCGGATACAGGACGCCGGCCTGTGTTATAGGTGCGCCAAGAAGTGCGCACAAGATAGGCGCGGCTTTGGATTTGCATTGCGACCAGCTTGAAAAGCTGCGCTTGTGGTGCGTGTCGCCGGAGGGGCGGGAGGCGGGGATTATGAGGGTGGAAGCGAAAGAATGTACGCCGTCTTGGGTGCATATCGATACGCTGGAGCCTAATCCAAGGCTGTGGAAGGATAAGACTGTGCCGTATGTGTTTTTTGCTTAGATAAAAATGTTTTTGTGTGTAATTTATGTGTAGAAAGTCAGCGGAAGCGGGAGTTTGCGGGGGTAATGGTAAAATAGTAAATATCAGCCACTCCCCAAATGAATTTGCTTCTCCAGCTTTCTAGCTGCCTTTTGGTCTCTATGTATCATATTTACGAGGGATGCTATCTCCGTTATTTTTTTGATTGCTTCCTCATAGCATGGCGGCGTTTCGCCGTAATGCAGCGAATATATGATTTTGAAGTACAGATTGTACATCAGCTCCGTCATTTCCGAGTCGTCTCCTCTCACTTTGTCCAGCATATTGTTGAAACTCACCGTGATATGCGGCGGCACATCGCTTCTCCGCCGCTTGAGTGCCAATTTCAGCCCACTGATATTGGCATAGGGCCTGAGAAGCTCCTCTAGGGTGATAAGCCGGTTTTTATCCATCACGCCCCGCCTGACGGTGTAGTCGATTCCCATTATTACGCTTTGAAAGCCTATTAGAGGATAGGCTTCATCTTGCACAACTTTTATTAAGGCCTCATTTCGAATTATGTCATTCTCCATAATTTTCTCCCTCCCATTAAAATAAAAAATTATTCGCTTTTCTATATATAGTAAATGATGATTAACTGATTTTAGGGAGTAGGGAGTGGGGAGTAGGGAGTAGAAAAACGCTTAAATTCATGTTTTTTCCACTCCCCACTCCCTACTAGCCACTCCCCAAGCGAGTAAATCAACGTTTACTATATTTCTTCTCATGAAAACATCACACTCTACCCTGCTCTCCAAGCTCGGAATTTTTGCGAGCATATTTATACTCATGTTTGCAACCGGTTGCGGCAAAAAAGTAAGCCGCGTCGGCTCGGATTCCGTCATAGACCTTTCCGGCAATTGGAACGACACCGACTCTCGCCTTGTGGCAGAAGAAATGCTCAACGATTGCTTAACCAAGCCTTGGTATCAAAATGCCGTAAAAGCCAAAAGCGGCGAAGTTCCGGTAATTGTAATCGGGCAAATCCGTAACCTGAGTTCCGAACACATCAATACGAACACCTTTATAAACGACATTCAGCGTGTTTTAATCAATTCCGGCAAGGTGGAATTTGTGGCAAATTCCGAAGAACGCCGGCAACTACGCGGTGAAATTGATGACCAAAAAAGCAATGCCACAGATGAAACAGCCAAGGAACGCGGCCAAGAAACCGGCGCAGACATAATGCTCACCGGCTCAATCAATTCCATAGTTGACCAAAGCGGCGGAGAAACGGTAAAATTTTACCAAGTGGACCTAGAGCTAACGGATCTCCAAAGCCACAAGAAACTTTGGATTGACAGCAAAAAAATCAAAAAACTCATTGAAAAAAGCGCTTTGAAACTCTGATATTGAGTTGAGAATTAATTGTAATATTTAGTTGAGAGTTGAGAATTGAGAATTGAGAGTTATAAATTAGAGCAAAAACTCAAGAATGTAGAACAGCATTCTCGATCTTCAATTCTCCACTCTCCACTCTCCACTCTCAACTCTCCACTTATAATCAAGCATATACTTCTGCTAATAATAGTTCTTCTCCTAGCTTCCTGTGCAAGCCCGGCAAAGCTGAGAGAAGAAAAAATCGGCAAGCCGCTGGCGGCAGGTGATTACAGCAATGCTATAACCACTGTTGAAAAAGACAAAAAAAAACTTTACAATTCGGAAGATG
The DNA here is from genome assembly GCA_001462225.1 of Fibrobacteria bacterium GUT31. Taxonomy (GTDB): domain Bacteria; phylum Fibrobacterota; class Fibrobacteria; order Fibrobacterales; family Fibrobacteraceae; genus Fibrimonas. Next base: position 2,157 of record LIUH01000147.1, read on the forward strand.
CTTTTCTTTTTGAATTTGACTTGGGCCTATTGCGCCACTATAATCAAGAATATGAAGCGAGCATAAAGCACTTTGCAAACGCAGAGGAAATTATAGATGAATTATACACCCGCTCTGTGACCAACGAAGCCGTAGCGCTCCTCACAAATGATAATGTTAGGCCTTACCGCTCATATCCTTTTGAAATACAATGGCTTCACCAAACCCAAATTCTAAACTTTCTGGCTCTCGGCGAAATAGACGGAGCCGCTGTTCAAGCTCGCCGTGCTCTACTCGCTATACAAAGCCTTAAAGAAAAAGAAGAGGATAAATTCAACGAAAGCGCTGCCCTGCAATATCTAATAGCTCTTTCCTTTGAATGGCAAAAATCCGAAGACGATGCCCGCATAGCTTACGACAATGCAAAAAATAATTTTGCAAATTCCAGCTACACCCCAAAGCTCGCCGCGCAAATTCCGGAAAACGAACAGGAAATCATAATAATCGGTTATGCAGGCGTTAGCCCCGTTTTAGGCGAAAACAAATTTTGGGGCACCTATGCAAGAGACGGTGTTCTTTTTTTGCACTACAAAGATGCAAACGGAAAATCACAAACCATGTCGCTGGTTGCATTGGGTTTGGGGGGCGGCGGTTTTGACGGCGGAACAATGACCGTTCAATTCGCAATACCGAGAATGGTGGAAAGGCCTTCGCAAACATCCGTTTTTTCGGTATCCGTGGACGGAAATTCAAGAACAACCGAGATTTTTTTAAACACAAAAAACGCTCTTAAAAAAGATTTGGAAAACGGGGAAACAACAATGCTGCTTAGAACCGCTGGCAGGGTTATTATACGCACCATAGCGGCGAGCAAGGCGAAGTCAAAAATGAAAACAGGAAACGGCCTAGCTGATTTGGCGTTGAATTTGGGCACTGACTTTGCTACCTATGCGATAGAAAACGCGGATTTGCGGCTTGGTGCCGCTATTCCCCTAACCCTTCAAATGAGCCGCATTCCGGTGGAACCCGGAAAGCATTCCGTAAAAATCGACATTTTAGACATCACAGGCAGAAAAATAGGCTCTTTTTCGGAGCAGAACGTGAACGTAAAAAGGGGCGAAAAGGTATTCATTTTCGCCCCGGTGCTCAGATAAACGATTTACAAGAAATAAAATGTTATTGTGCCTCTGGTGACAAACGAAATGATCGTAGTGCCGCCCCATATTGTATAACTCGTGGGATCATCATAGTCAGCCCTATATGCTATTTCTTCCGCTATTTTCTGTACTTGAAGACCGGCGGAAAGTTTAAGCGAAAGATTTTTAACCAATTCGGCAGATGTGTAAAAATATGGAGTGCCATAAAAACTGGTTCCGCCATCGGGTCTAGTTCTCTCCCTAGTAGGCTCCATAATTATTCCCACATTAACCCCAACGCCATAATTCAAAAGCCCTTTGCCTAATTCATAAGAAAAGCTGGGAACGATTGTAATTGTTTGTTCCGGGTCCGGTTCTACCGGGTCATCACCCTCCCCTTCTTTTCTAGGTGTCCATTGAGTGCGATAAAGCCCCAATCCTAGCCCAATTTCCATTCCACCCAAATCATAGACCAAACCGACTGTGCCATCTTGCCCGCCAAAGCTCACAGACAAACCCAGCCTGCTGGGAACATCAGGTTTAGAAGCCTTTTTAGTTGTTTTCTTTTTGGTTTTTCTGACAGGGGCTTCTTCCTCTTCCTCATCATAATATTCGTCGTCATCGTCTTGCGCATAAACTAATGTTGGGGTTGCAAAACCGAGCAACAATAAAACGGAAAGCCATTTTTTTAATATCATTTTTCATCTCCGATTGAATTTTTATTTAATATAGAAAAATGCTTAAACAGAAAATCTATCGCTCCGAGCAAACTTACAAACAGATTTGCCCCATAAGCCAAAAGTTGCATTATAACAGCCTGCATTGAACCGACGCCGACTCCGGCAAAAAGCGTTTGAGCGAGTAATTCCCTTGGCCCAAAGCCCCCTATTGAAATCGGCAAGGCACTCACAATTGCAATAAGGGGTATATAATAAAAATACCAGCTCACAGAAATGTCCACCCCTATGCTCAATCCGCAATAATAATGGGATAAAACTCTAAGACTCTGGGTGAGCACAGATAGCGAAAAAAGCTGCGCAAATAGCTTTTTTGTTTTAAACGACTGAAACCGCCCATGCAAATGCAAAAGCCTCTCACCGAAAAAAGAGAGCAGTTTACCGAAGAGCAGTTTACCGAATCTGCGGCTGAATAACATGCACATGGCTATGGTAAAACCGAGGAAAATCAGCAACATAGGCCATAAAAAATATCTGTGGCCGGGTTCTTTCCAAAAAAAGACCACGCCTGCTCCAAGCGCAAAAGCGCACAAAATATAGAGACCGCAGAGCCTATCCAGAAAGGTGGCAGAAACCGCCGCTCCAACCGTTTCCCCTGAATTTTTGTTTATATCATAAATTTTTTTCAGGTCCCCGCCGACATTGCCGGGCATAAAGTTATTGAAAAAACTACCCACAAAATAAAAGCGGAGCAAATTTACATAAGTCATTTTAATATTTTGCCTTACGAGAAGCTGCTTCCATTGCAAGCACCCGGAAAGATACGATAAAAATATGCAAAACACGGCAAAAAACAAGTATTTGAATTTTACATTTTTCAATATATTCAAAAAATCATCCGAATCCATGCCGGGCGTAGCTGCAATGCTTTTCCAAACAAAAAAGCAAAGCACCGCCGAAACCAGCAATTTGAACAAAAACAGCATCAAACTCTTCATAACTCTCAACTCTCAACTCTCAACTCAACAATCTTTTGCATCAAAAACAAAGTTTCTTTAGCGGCTGTTTCCCAGTCAAAAGAAGCGGCATAGCTCTTTGCGGCACTTTCCAGACTGCTCCTCAAAGTTGCATTTTCATAGAGAATTTCCATTTTTTTTGCGCAATCCGCGGCATCGCCGGCTTTAAAAAGCAAACCGGTTTCGCCGTCTTTAACGCTGTCGCATAGCCCGGAAACATTGCTCGCTACGCTCGCTGTTCCGCAAGCAGCCGCCTCGATAACGGTTAATCCCCAGCCTTCCTTGAAACTGGTTTGCAAAAGCCCCAGTGCTTTGCCCATAAGCCCTATCTTTTCTTCTTCGCTAACAGTGCCTAAAAACTCAACCCTCTCCTCTAAACCCCATTCCTTTGCTTTTTTCTTCATTTTAGCTTCCTCAGGGCCGGAGCCGGCAAAGAGCAGTTTTACATCGGGATGTTTTTTTGAAAAAATTTTAAAAGACTCAAAGGCAACCCACACGCCCTTATATTTTCTGAATCTCCCAAGCCATAAAAAGTATAAAGATTTATCCCTAACCCTCTCGGTTTCCAAGTATTCGCTTTTTGTGCCGCAATAAATCACGGAAATTTTCTCTTTTGCAATTCCCAATTCGCACAACTCCTTTTTTCCACTGGGGCTAATGGTGGCAAAATAGCAATTTTTATACACAAACGGAATTATTTTCTCGCAGAGCCACACGGCCAGAGCAACAGGAAAAGAAGCCTCTTTGAATATGCTTGATTTCCATAAGTGCAGAATTTGTATTAACTTAGGAATTTTTGTTATATAAGGCGAAAAGAGCGGCAGCTTGTTTAAATCCTCAAAAATAATATCCGGTTTGAATTCTTTTATGAGTTTGGGAACCTTTAAAATGCAATTTAAGGGGAAAAACAAATCGCCTCCATGCCTGATGATTTTTATGCCATCTATTGTTTCGCTTTTGGGAGCGTGTTTTTTTAGTTGAGAGTTGAGAGTTGAGAGTTGAGAGTTTATTTTGTAGTTTGTGGTAAATAGGGTTACTGAGTGGCCTAATTCCACTAATTTGCTGAAAATCTTATGCAAATGCACCTCTGCCCCACCCGCCAAAGGATGCGTTCTATCACGATAATTAAGCACCAGTATTCGCATAACTCTCAACTCTCAACTTTCTTCCCAACAACCCCAATGCACACTTGCGTGTAACGGCTTATATTGCAACGACTTATGAAATTTAGCAATTTATCTTTCTGTTTTTGATACAGAGTTCCTTGCAACGGGTACTTAGGGAATTCCAAGCCAAACTTAAAACCTATCTCCCTGATAATGCGGTAAATCAAATTAGGGCGCATCCAGTCTCCATACTCGTGAACAATTTCTAAACCTGCGTTTTTCATCAGTTTTCTGAGTTGTGGCATGGTGAACTGGGTTTCCCAACCGGCAAACCATTTGCCGAAAGCTATCAAAATATGCTTTATCACAGTATAAGGATGGAAGGTTTGAGGTACATCGCAAAGGCAAAAACCGCCTTTTTTTAACAAACGAACATTTTCTTTTAATAACGGCAAAGGTTTCTCGAAGTGCTCCGCCAAGCCTTGGTGAAAAACAATGTCAAAGGTTTCGTCCGGAAAGGGGGAATCAAAAGCATTGCCCTGAACCAGACTCAAATTTTCGGGAACTTGCGTTGCAAGCTCGCCGGCTATTTTTAAGGATTCCTCCGAGTAATCCAAAATGAACACTTTAGCGCCCGCTTTTGCTAACTCCAAGCTGTCCCTGCCGGTGCCGGCTCCGACTTCCAAAATTTTAAGACCCTCAACAGAACCCATGCTCAAAATAGCCTTTAGTACAGAAGGCGAAGAAGGATACACTTTGCTCATATCTTTCTTGCTATTCCAAAATTTGTTCCAAACCGAAGCTGAGGGTTCTTTTTTCATTTATTGTTAAAAATAACTTTTTTTTTTGCCTTTTGGCTATCTTTAATATATTTTTCTAGATTACTAGAGTTTTATTCCTTGGACAATAGTGCATATAGATTCAAATGATGCTATATTAAAACGGTATCTGGATGATATTCGTAGAACCTCTCCCTTATCCAGAGAAGAGGAGGCTTGGTTATTTGAAAATAAAAACAATCCTATAGCAAGGCAGAAAATTATCGATGCAAATATGCGTTTTGTGCTGAAAGTGGCTATTATGTACAGAGGCAGCCCTATCCCCTTGCCGGATTTAGTGAGCGAAGGCGCGATGGGCTTAATGCGTGCAGTAGAATCTTTTGACAACACAAGGGGCCTAAAGTTCATAAGCTATGGAGTATGGTGGATTAAGGCTTATATAACAAGGGCTATAAATGAACAGGGGAATTTGGTTCGCTTGCCCGCAAATCAGCATTTGCGCATTCGCAAAGGCTTAAAGGAACAGGCAAAAGGGCAAGAGGTTAGCGAAGAGGTTAGGGACCTAATACAACTGGGGCAAAAGGGCGTTAGCATAGACAGCCCGCTTAAAGCAGACAGCAAATCCTCTTATGCAGAGTCCCTGCCGGATGCCGCCGCCTCTGACCCCGAATCCACATCGGAAATTCAGTCCATAGAAGACGGAGTTCGGAGTATATTGAAATCCTTGCCCGAAAGGGAATACAATGTTTTAGCCGGTATTTACGGCATAGGTTTAAACGCTCCGCAAACTTTGAGAGAAGTCGGCGAAGCTATGAAAATATCGCATGAGCGTGTCCGGCAGTTGCGGGACCAAGCCCTAAAGCGAATAACCCATACGGTTACAAAAGAATTTTTAAAAGAAAATCTAGAGGCTTTGGCAAAAGCCAAGCAGATAGGTAAACATTAACCCAAGGAGAGCAATATGAAAAAGGTCATCAAATCCCTGTTCATCTCTGCAGCGCTTGTCGCAGCAGCAATAGCCGGCGAATCCGAAAATTTCGGAGGGCTTGGCATATCCGTTTGGCCCGGCAAAGGCGGTGCAAAAATCGCCGGAGTCATGCCGAATTCACCGGCCGAAAATGTAGGTTTGCAAACCGGCGACCTCATAATTTCTGCAGACGGCACGGAGCTATCTTCCGTTGAGCCGGAAAAGCAGGTAGGCTTTATACGCGGTAAAGCCGGTTCCTCCATAAATTTGGTTATAGATAGAAGCGGGAATGTATTTTCCGTTTCCGCCAAAAGAATGGACATCTCGGTGCAAAGCCTGGATGAAAAGGATATTTCCGACTGGTACGGCAAAACTCAAGGCCTAACCGGAGAAGAGGTCAACCATTTGGCAAACCAAAAGGTTAGCGAAGGTTACCAACTTTTGGGTCTTATGCAGTACGGAATGCCTGTTTCAATTTCTGCGGAAAATCTGAATGCAAATGCCATTCAGCAAATTTCAATCAAGAAGGTTGAAGAGGTAAAACTGCCGGAGCAAAAGTTCATTCAAAGCAGCGACATGAGCTTGAGCACCAAGGTTCAGAACTCCCCGCTGGTGAATATAAAAGGAGCACGCGTTGCCAAAAAGCAAGGAAATGTGCCCCTCTACAGAACTATAAAATAGCGGTTATACGGATATATCAACCGTTTCGCCCAAGCCACCTGCGGATGGGGCTTGCGGTAGGGACTGCAATAAGGCCAGAGCTTCTGCTCCGGCTGCATTTTGGGCTTGTTTTAGCACAGCAACACCTACGGCTGTGCTTGTTTCAACGGCTTTCTGAGCCGTAGCTAAATTTGCGATGTCCATTTCCATTTCATAGCCTCCGAACTTGCTTCTTACCTAGTTATCGGTAGAAACGGGTGAAAACTTTAGTGGTTAGTGGTCAGTTTGGACTTTGCAACGGAAGCGGCTTCTTCAAAATCGCTGTGCAAAATATGCTCGGCAATTTTATCCAAAAGCTCCTTGGTCTCCATTGTCCAAGACATTTTATTTAAATTCGCAAGCGTAGCATTGGCTCCATCTACATCGTAATTCTCGCAAGCTTCGCTGATTGCTTCCAACTGTTTATTCAGGTAATCCTCATCTTCTTCCGTTTCCGTTGAGCTTTTTTCCGATTCGTTTTTTTCAATAATCGACTCAAGAGCGTCTATTAACCCTTGCGTTTTATGTTCTATGATATTCCTGTTGTGATCCTTGCCGGCTTTTTCAAGTGTAAATGCCATTTTGGAAAGCGTCATTTCTCCGATATTGGCAAGGGCACCCTTTATGGCATGAGCCTTAACGGCATATAAATGCAAATCTTCGTCTGTGGCAACGGTTGGATTTTTTAGCGTAGATTCAAAAACCTGCAACGCATTTTTAGCATCTCGCACAAATATTGCACGCAACTCCGCATCTGCGGATTGCATAGCCTTTGAGTATTTCATTTTTTCGTCTTTTTGCCTTCGCGCTTCTGCAATAACTGCCGGATGCTGTTTATCGCGAATCAGCTTGTTGAGTATATTGTTGAGTTGCCTGATGTCTATAGGTTTTGATATAAAATCATCAAAACCGTTGTCCATAAATATCTTCACCTGCCCTATCAAAGCGTTCGCTGTGAGCGCAATAATCGGTTGAGCATAACCGAGTTCACGTATTATCTTTGTCGCTTCAATGCCGTCCATTCCGGGCATCATATGGTCCATAAATATAATATCATAAACTTTGCCGGCTTTGATTTTCTCTATGGCTTCATAGCCGCTGGAAACGAGTTCTATGGACAACCCATAAGGTGCCATAAGGCCTCTGGTCACATGCAGATTTGTTTCCACATCATCCACAATCAAAACGTTGCCGTAAGGCATATATTCCCGCTCGAATTGCACCCTTTTGGACCTTAGAGTACCTTGAACTCGCAGGTGCATCAAACTTTCCGCCTGTTCCTTGCCTAGTATCTTTGAATCGACCTTTTTCTGGGGCAAATGCACGGTGAATTTCGTTCCCTTGCCCAGTTCGCTTTCCACGGAAATTTTGCCGTCCATCATCCGAACCAGATGATTGGTTATGTTTATGCCAAGCCCGGTGCCCTCAACACTGCGATTTGCTTCCAAATTAAAGCGAATATATTCGGACACAAACAGTTTGTTCGCCTGTTCCTGTGTCATGCCCTGCCCGGTATCGCTTATCTCAAAAATGAGCACGGCATAATCGTTTTCGTATCGGTTTTCGGCAGAAATAACCAACTTTACCTCGCCTTTTTCGGTGTACTTAAAGGCATTGGAAAGC
>LIUH01000147.1:10298-15299 GCA_001462225.1 Fibrobacteria bacterium GUT31
TTAATGCGAATTTCATCGCCTATGAGTTCCAGCGGCACATTCGGGTCAATGCTAAGTTCAAATTTTATTTGCTTGCTCTTGTTCCGCATAATGTTCAACTGCACGGTATCGTTGATCAAGCTGACTATTTCGTACCTGGCAAGCACAAGCTCCATTTTGCCCGCTTCTATTTTAGACAAATCCAGAATATCATTGATAATGCCAAGCAATAAATTGCCTGAGTTGTAAATCATATTATAAGACTCCCTTATAGAGGGAGGTATGGTTTCTTCTTGCAATTGGATTTCCGTAACGCCCAAGATTACATTCATCGGCGTACGAATTTCATGGCTCATCTTTGCCAAAAACGCAGATTTGGCATTGTTGGCGTTTTCCGCTTCTATCCTCAGTTGATTTACTCTGATTTTCGCCCTTTCATTAGCCTTGATCATGCGAACCAAAAGAGCACTGACTATTAAAGATAATCCGGCCCCAATCCCCAAGATCATCATCATCATAGTATTTATGCTTTTATAATACGCATTTTGAGGCGTAATAATTCCAATAAACCATCCGTGTTCTATCTGCTTGTAAAAAGCTACGGATTCCTCGTTTTTGTAATTTACAAACTTACGCTCAAAAACCTTAAGTCCTATTTCCAAATCTTCTTTAAATACCGCAGCCGGAATATTATATAGATATAAGCCTCTAAATGCCGAATTTTCATGTGCAAGAATTTCCATATCTTCATTCAACAGCATTGTGAAGCCGCCATCTACAATTCGCATATTTATAATACTTTCTTCTTCAAGTTTCGTATCCATGCAAATAACAGCCAGCGGCTTGCCTTCATCATCAAATATACCGATTGCATATGTAATTACAGATATGCCCGATGCCGCATCAAAATGCGGCTTAACAATCGCTACTGAGCCTTTAGCTTTAATAGCCGCTTTATACCAAGGGCTTTCAACGAATGCTTTACCGTTTGAAAAGGGGCCGGAAGAATGAAATTCTCCATTGAAAACATCGAAAAATCCGTAAATATTTATTAGCTCTTGCAAATACAGTGTGTCTTGGATCATATCTCTGTTCATATTGTCCATATGTTCCTTTATGGTTTTAAAATCAATACCCCGCTTAATCATATTGCGGATGGTTGCCGCAGCATTTTTTAATGAGATTTCATATTCCCGCAAATCATTTGTTATTTTGGATTGCGTACGGGCTAATGTTATCTCGGCATCTCTCTGTAAATGTTTGTATTCAATATCACTGACAAAAATATAACTCAAAAAAGCCATCAAAAAAAAGGCTGCCACAACAAGGAACACTTGCGCGTATGTCTTTATAATTCGGGCTGTTTTTTTCACTTTACCTCTCAATTGCCGAATTTAAATATAGAAATTTTCAAGAAAGACTTTTGCTCCCTGCAAGCGCAGCAGCTTCTTCAAAGTCGCTGTGCAGGAGATGTTCGGAAATTTTGTCCAAAAATTCCTCTGTTTCCTTTGACCAACGCATTTTCTCCAAACCGGCAAGAGACGCATTAGCGGTTTTTACATCGTAATTTAGGCAGGCTCTGCCGATTATCTTCAATTGTTCATCCAAATAAGCGATATTTTCAACCGCATTAGTCGCATTTTCCTCGGTTTTCTCTTCATTTTTTTCAATAATCAGCTTAATCGCATTTATCAACTCTTGCGTTTTCTGCAAAATGATGCTTTTATCACGCTCTTTAGCCGCCTTTTCAAGCGTAAATGCCATTTCCGAAAGTGCCATTTCTCCGATATTGGCAAGGGCGCTTTTGATGGCATGGGTTTTAATGGCAAATAAATACCAATCCGAGTCCGAAATATTCAATATGTTCTTGAGTGTGGATTCCAAAATAGGTAAAATATCAGTAGCATCCCTTACAAAAGCTGCCATTATGACTTCATCCGGTTTTGGCATCATATGCTGCTTAGATCTTGCCAATACGCTTGCCCTGGCTTCCGCAAGAACTTCCGGAGGCTGCTTGTCGCGGATCAATCTGTTAAGCACGGCATTAAGCTGCCTAACATCAATTGGCTTTGGTACAAAGTCTTCAAAACCGTTTTCCAAGAAAATTTTGGCCTGCCCCATCAAAATATTGGCTGTCAATGCCACAATCGGGTACTTATAGCCCAATTCGCGAATTCTTTTTACAGTTTCAATGCCATCTATCCCAGGCATCATGTGGTCCATAAATATAATATCGTAAACATTTCCGAGCTTAATCTTATCTATTGCCTTAAACCCGCTGGAAGCAATATCAATGGTTAAACCATAAGGTGCCATTAATCCCTTGGCTACATACAAGTTGGATTCCACATCGTCAACAATCAGCACTTTGCCGTAGGGCATATATTCACGCATGAACTGCACGCCTCTGGTTTTTGACGAATCCGATATGCGCAACTCCATCATGCTTTTCGCGGAATCCTTGCCTATAACGGCTGTGCCGGCTTTCTTTTGCGGCAAACGCACGACAAAAGTCGTCCCTTTGCCGAATTCGCTATCCACACAAATTTCACCGCTCATCATTTGAACCAAATACCGCGTAATGCTCATGCCAAGGCCGGTACCCTCGGCTGAGTTGTTTGCCTCCAAATGAAAACGCATATATTCGGCTGTAAACAATTTGCTCACCTGATCTTGCGTCATGCCGCAGCCGGTATCGCTGATACGGAAAACCAACGTGATATTCTTATCTTCGCCTTCGCCGGAAATAGATAGCTTAATCTTGCCTTTTTCCGTGTACTTAAAGGCGTTGGAGAGCAAATTGTTCAGGATTTGCCTAATGCGAATAGCATCTCCGATAAACTCCAGCGGCATATTTTCGTCAACGTAAAGTTCGAATTCTATTTGCCTGCTGTTTCGCATCATATTCAGTTGAATGACATCGTTAATCAAACTGGAAATTTCGTACTTGGCAATTTTAAGTTCCATTTTGCCGGCTTCTATTTTGGACAGGTCAAGTATATTGTTGATGATGCCGAGCAGCAAATTACTCGAGTTATAAATCATCACAAAAGCTTCACGTACAGGGATGGTGAGTGCTTCGTCTCGCAGTTGAATTTCCGTAATGCCCATAATCGCATTCATGGGCGTGCGGATTTCATGGCTCATTCTAGCCAAAAAGACTGACTTGGCTTTGTTAGCTTTTTCCGCCACGGTTTTTGCTGTTTGCTCTATTTCGGTAATATCTTGTATAACCTCCACGTAGCCGGCTATTTTATCTTCCAAATCTTTAAGTATTTCCACGTCGACCTTGAACGACAAGCCTTTATGCAAAAAGAAAATTTGCTTTTTTCCATTCTTTGCGCAGAGCATGGCGCAATCTTCGGTATTGCAAATATCCAGCTCGCAGGTGCGGCATGGCAAGCCTATGGCTTCTCCTCGTTCTCTCTTTAAAAGAAGCTCTGCCGCCGCATTTATGAATGTCCATTTTCCATTTGCGTCCATAACGGAAACGGGAAGCGGTATGTTATCAAGAACAGAAGCGCACCAATGATTCATCTCCTTTAGTTCCAAAGTTTTGTCGATTATATCTTTATGCATCTTTTCTTTTCTTTTGATAATTCTGATTAAAATGCCGCTGAGTATCAAAGCCAATACAGCACCTAGTATTGCCAGATATACTTTCATATCCTCCAAACTTTGGTAATATTCCGCTTTCGGCGTAATAATTCCAAGCTGCCAATAGTTTTCCATCTGACTGAAAAATGCTACCGAAGGCTCATTTTTGTAGTCCGTCAATTGTCGTTCAAAAACCTCTTTTCCCTGAGTGAAATCATCTTTAAATATCGTGAGAGGAACATTGTCATCGTATATCCTTTTACCTAAATGTTCAGGGTCCGGGTGGACAATTATGTTCAAATCTCTATTCAGCAAAACCCCAAAACTATTTTTAGTAATTCGCATTTTTGACACATGTTTTTCTATAATTTTGCCGAGTTTCGTATCTAAATAAATAACACCCAACTGCTCCTTGCCATCGTCTGCAAAAATGCGGCGTGCATATGTGAGTTCGGTAGCCTCCGGTGCATACTCCCTGCCGCTGCCGGAGTGGAATTCTCCGCCAAAAGAATCAAAAGCACCGTAAATATCATTTATGCGGTTCTGCTCATCTTTGCGCAAGTATCGGGTGAGGTCCGTTATGTATTTTTTAACTTCATCAAAACTGTCGCCGCGCACAATCATTAAACGAATTGATTCCGCGATATTATCCAACATGACTCTTCGCCCGGATAGCTCCGCTTCGATATTATCTTCCGTATAGGATAAAATAATTTCCGCATCTTTTCTCAAATGGTTATATTCGATATTCCCGACAAAAAGATAACTGAAAATAACCATCAATACAAAAGCCAGCGCCACAAGCGGCACCTGCATATACCTAATCATAACATTGCGAATTTTTTGCATAATAGATGCACGTTAATATAGCAAAAGAAATCCCCCTGTTGAGGGGTTATGACTCCTGGGTTTAACGGGATGGACGAGGCTTGAACTCGCAACCTCCGACGTGACAGGCCGGTGCTCTAACCAAATTGAGCTACCACCCCAAGGATGTTTAGTGGGCGATAACGGATTTGAACCGCTGACATTCTGCTTGTAAGGCAGACGCTCTGAACCAGCTGAGCTAATCGCCCTGAAAAATCAGTCGCTCTTCTTTTTTTTGCCACCCCACAGAATGCCAAAAGGCACAACCACAAGGTAGGCAAAAACCAAAACGAGCGGAGCTACGGTTAGCGACACGGGATTATCCGCCGGCCCCTGCGCCAAACAGAAAAAACCGACAGCTATCAGCAAAACGCCTATAGCAACTATCAAAATGTTCTTTTTACTATCCATAAAACCGCTTCTTCCACTAACGGTATATAAATATAGAAATTTTTTTCACTCTCGTCAAGGGCATTTTACACTTTTCCCAGGGCAAACGCATATAAATTTTGCCTCTACCGCCACCTTCTCATACCCTGATTTTGTGGCGAAATATGG
>LIUH01000147.1:15423-24469 GCA_001462225.1 Fibrobacteria bacterium GUT31
ATGGCAAATTTCGTGGCGAAAGGGCGTTGCTATATAATATTCATATTATAATTTATTCAACATTGACCCATTCATCTATTGTTTTTTTTGAAACTTCCCATTTGGAATGGCTGAAATTCAAAGTGCAGTATCGGCAGTATGGAATAGGATTGGCGAGCTTTTCTAAAATTTCGTCAAGAGAATTTACTTTAAAAATATCCACATAATCTTCCTCGGTCGACTCTGCGAATTTATATTTGCTCTTATCAAAATATTTATTGAAGTGCTTCGCCAAGAGTGGAAAGCCGCATGGATCCAATTTTCCGTCTTCCAAATAGATACAAACGTTTCCCCATTCGCATTTGCGGTATGCTTTTTCAATATTTTGGCTACCGCTTAAATCCAAAGGATGCTTAATCCAAGAGAACGCCGAGGTTCTATCCAAAGCGGTTAATATAATATCATATTTTCGTGCTTGCGCAATAATTTTTTCTTCATTGATTTTAATAGGATATACACTGATGACAATCTTTATGGTATTTTTTCTACAGATTTGCCAAAATTCATTCGGCTGGTCTGCCAAAAGTATTCCGTTAGTGACCAATTGTATATTGCAATCAAAATATTTTCGAGCTATATCAAATATTTTAATTATATCGGGATGAAGAAGAGGTTCTCCGCCCATTAAATTTAATTCACACTTTCTATCCGTCAATTCCGAAAGGCGCTTAAAATCTCTTTCCAATATATCTAAATCAACGAATCTTTTTTCTGCAATCGGACAGAAATTAGAGCATCCTTTACAATTCAAATTACAATGGTCGCATATATGCACATCAAAAAATAGCATTTTCCTTTTAGGTTTTGCCGTTTTGGAAATCTTACATTTTATCGTTGTTTTTATTTTTCGCAATTCTCTTATCAAACGTTTTAGCAGTGGAATTTTTTTCAAAAGTATTTTACAGTGAGACTCTTTATAGCCGTATTCATACAAAAGTGTGCATTGCATAGAGCCTCCTGCTGTCCATAAACCGTTTTTTCTACTAAGGTTTATAAATATAGTATTTTTTTTTGCTCTCGTCAAGGGCATTTTCCACTTTCCCGCTTTTTTGGTCGCACCCTCTTAAAAAGACTCCCCTTACCCCAGCCTCGCTATCATAACAACCATATTGGGGTAATTATATCTTCAAGTAAAAACTTTCTTTCTGTAAACTCCGTTCACAAGCCCCCAACCGAAATATTTTATTCTTTCGTATCTTGCTTTTAGATAAGCTAAACCATCATTTTCAACAAAAAAGTTTTCCGCAGCTTGAGGCAAATGGGTCTCGTCTTCGCTTTCAAAGGCAATTTTCAAAGCCATTATCCCTCCCGGATGCATTTTGCTATTTAATTTTAACAAGTGTTCGTAAGAATTTTCCAAATGCTCCAAAACATCAAGACACATGACAAAGTCAAAAGTTTCATCGCTATTGTATTCTAGAATGTCTTCTTGAACAATTTCTTTGCTATTTGTTTTCGCTATGTAAAATTTAACAAAATCTGCGGCATAATTTTTTATATCCATTAAAATAAGTTTTTTGAAATTGAATATTTTGTGAAGCAGTATAGCCAAAACTCCGGTGCCACAGCCGTAATCTAAAGCGGTTAAATTGTTTAACGGCATTTTCCTCAATGTTGTGTAAACAGGAATTACAGTGTTATATAAAACAGATTGCACATATATATTTATGCAAAGCCATTCTTTGTCAATATTATTCCAAAAAATATCTGTCTGCGCCTGATTTTCATAATATTCTTTTACCTCCAATTCATTATTGCGGAATTTTTCCACAATTTTATAATAATCGCTTATGCTAATGCCAATATATTCGCAGGCAATATCTATAATTTCATTTAATTGCTCTTGCGGCGGAAAAATCATTTTTTCCAGATTCAGTTTTTTTTTAACTTTATTTACAACCCTTAACAAAAAAGTCCGCTGATTCTCCCATTTTTGCAAGGCGAGAATTCTATTGTATAAATCTAAACTGTAATTCTTTATATACTCCATACTTTCCTGAATTCATCATTTATGCCCACAAATATAGCAATTTTTAAGGATAATTCACCCTGTAAATCCGGGGCCAGTTTTTGCCGGACGTGTCTAGGGCTGGCGGTGAGGCGTTGGGGATTATTGCTTTGTCTTATTGCTGACGCCTTTAATAGCGGCTATGATTATAGCGGCAAATCCACCGGCGGCTACAAAACCAGCCAAAGTTGCTTCTCCTTTCAACCCAAGAATAACTATAGCAGAAAGCAACAGCACTACCATTGAGAGTATAATCATTTGAGCACGAAAATCATATTTTGAGTCATCTTTCAAGGCCATCCTCATGGTTTCCGCCTCGTGTTCCCTTATGCTCAAATCTTTTCTTTGGGTTTCCGCGACAATGTCAAGCTCCTTTTCCGCCACATCAAATGACCTTTCTGCCATTCTAACTATCCTCTCCGGAAGGTTGGAATCCACCGTTTTGAATTGCTCCATCATATCCGGCGGAGGAATAAGCCCTCTGTAAGATACCGACTGGATAGTTTGTCTATGCTCGTTTTGCAAACTGTTTTTATTGCGGGAACTGCGACCCATATTCTCGCTTAACCTCTCCGATAGCCTTCCACATGCGATTCCCCACATCTTCCCATGCCGCTCGCATTATTTCTTCCGGGCTTCTAGGTTCTCTTAACTTGATTTTGGGCTTGTAATCCTCACGGGCAAAATTCAAAAACGACTGGCGTCTTTCAAACGACAGCGACCTTGTGCCTCTAGCTAGAAGGTTAAATAGAGCTTTCATATATGGTAATATAGAAATTTTTTTCGCTCTCGTCAAGGTTTTTTTTGAATTTCAGGATAATTCACCCTGTAAATCCGGGGCCAGTTTTTGCCGGTTATCCACAAATTTTTGCCGTCAAAGGCTATTCCGTTCAATACTTCCGAGTTCGGATATTTTCTTCTTAGATTTTTTGCTTGCTCTGAGAAATCCAGCCATTTAACGACATTGCCGCTCGGCAAAGAAATCACGGCTATGGAATCGCAGAGCCACACATTGGCGTAAAGGGTATCTCCCACGGCTTCCAGTTCGTTTAGGTTTTTAACCGGAACACCCTCTGCCGAAACTTTCACGGTATTTGCCACACTCATATCTTTTGAAGAAAGCGCGGAAAGCGACGATGTTCCGTCGCTCATAAGCCAGTTGCTATTCCAAGCCGTTAATCCCCAACCCTCACCCGCGATTTTGAACGTTCCTAAAACCTGCAAGGGACTTGCAGACAAAACAAAACCCAAATTGGAACGCCATGTAAGCCATAGCATTTTATTTCCGATTTTTGCAATACCCTCTCCAAAATGGAAGTTCGGCATGGCAATGGAATCAAAAGCCTCGCCTTTTTTGCTCATCCTGTAAATCCAAGATTTGCCCTTTAAACCTGTGGACTCCCACAGTTCATCGCCATCCCAAAAAAGACCTTGCGTAAAACGTGTTTGCGGGTGGGGAATAGAATCCGCTGCGGTTAATTTTTGAACCGGTAACGCTGCCTGTAAGGGCGTTGCGCACAACGCCCCTACCACGATGGCGGCAATCCACCATTTACGTTGTATATTCCGCATTGATTTTAACATAATCATAACTCAAGTCGCTTGTAAATACAGAGGCCATAGCTGGGCCCAAACCTAAATCCAGAGAAATTTTATATTCCTTTCTTTTCACAATTTCTGCCAGCTTATCCAGCGCGGCTTCCACCGGCACACCGCCTTTTACCACCGGCACATCTTCAAAATACAGCGATAGTTTATCGGCAGGGAACACTACCCCGCTCGCTCCTGCGCTGCTCACTATGCGCCCCCAGTTTGGGTCTTCGCCAAAGAATGCGCATTTTACCAGGTTGCTTGTGGCTATGGATTTTGCAACTTGCATGGCTTCGGTTTTGTTGCGTGCCCCGCAAACTTCAATCTCCACTTTTTTAGTAGCCCCTTCGCCGTCTATAACTATTTGCAAAGCCAAATGCTTCATTAAATCAAAAAGGGCACTCCGAACATCGGCTCGCTCGCTTATGCTAAGGTCGTTTAAAAAGACTGCGCTTTGCCCGTTTGCCAAAAGAATGCAGGTGTCGTTAGTGCTCATATCGCCGTCCACGGTTATGGCGTTGAACGATTCGTTTACAAGGTCTTTAAACTCGGCTAAAAAATCTTCGGGGAGGCGCAAGTCTGTTGTGATGTATGCCAGCATGGTTGCCATGTCGGGGTGAATCATGCCGGAGCCTTTGCACGAGCCGCCAAAGCGAATTTCACCCATAGATGTTTGCACGGATACGGAGCCGGTTTTTATTATGGTGTCCGTGGTGCAAATGGATTTTGCAAAGAGTTCCGAGTTTTCCGTGCTCAAATTTTTGACAAGTTCGGGAATTGCCGCTGTTATTTTTTCCATAGGCAATTTACGGCCGATCACACCTGTTGAACCTACCAAAACGGAATATCTGCGCAAACTCAATTCCCTTTCCGTAAGCTCCGCCATGCTCACCGCATCTGCGTAGCCTTGGTCGCCGGTACAAGCATTTGCATTTCCGCTGTTTATCACCACGGCGCTAATGATATTGTTTCCGGACAAGACTTCTTTGTCGTACAAAACAGGTGCCGCTTGCACTTGATTTTTTGTGAAAACAGCAAAGCACTTAGCCGGTTCTTTGCTGTATAGCAAGGCCAAATCCGAATTGCCGCTGACCTTTATGCCGGCTTTAACTCCTGCCGCCGTAAAACCCTTGGGAAAACAAACCCCGCCGTTTTCAATTTGTCTCATAAACCTCCATACTTATCCATTTGCCGGGCAACTGCATAGACAAGTGGCATGGGGTGTAATGTAAAAATTTCCGCCGCCTTTTGTTATGGAAAGAAGCTCGGTTGTGTAGCGGGTAAGTTTAGCAAGCGGGGCTTTTGCGTAAAAACGGTGTTTTTGGCCGTCGCCGTCGCTGTTTACGATTTTTGCGCCTCGTGACAGCAAATCATTTGCAACCGTGCCTGCAAAAGCTGCCGGGCATTGAACGGTTAAATTTACCCAAGGTTCATGAATTTCCACAGAACCCGGCTCTACCAACATCTTTGCGGCATCAAAACAAGCCTTCTTGATCACCGCCTGATTTATTTCCCCTGAAATTTCCAGTTTATGCAAAATGAATTTGATATTCTGCAAAGAACCCTTGCCTAAAACCCCGGCTTCGCAAAATTCGCTCAAAGCGGAGTTCAAAGCATCCCTGATTTCCGGCGAAAACTCGCCTGCAAGTTCATAGTTCTCGCTTTTTTCTGCCGAAAGAGAAATTTTAACACTAGTCTCCCCCACTTGGCAAAAATTTTCAACCGCATTTAAATTTTTTGAAAGCACTTCCCGCAGTTCCACGCTCGGCTCGCCGGCTTTGACCTCGCAATGAAATTCCCTTCTAAGCCTAGATAAGATAAAATCGAATTGCACCGCTCCCATTGCGTGCAAAGTCCAAGAACCGTCACTCCGGTTTTCCGTAATTTTTATTGAATTATTCATCCGCTCTATGCTTCTCAGGGCTTCACCCGTGGATTTCCAATCCTCGCTTTTCAAACATTCTATTCGCATTTGCAAGAGCGGATGATAATCGCTCGTTCTTTTATACTCCATTCCCCGCACAGCGTAAATATCACCGCAAAAAATCTCCGAGACCTCGCTCAAACTTTGAGCGTGTATGCGATAAAATTTCAAGCCCTTTGGAAATTCATCCTTTTGCAAATTTTTATAGCTCTTGAAAATTGCCGCCTCGCCGATTCCCGCAAAAGAACGATAGCGGATAACCTGCCCCAATTCCTCGCTTTTTATCACTTGCGCTTTAAGGAAAAAGGAAAGCCCGTTCAAAAGCGAGCGAATGCCCATATTTCTTTTTGCAGAACCGGCGTAGCATAAAATGTGGGACCCTCTGCAAAATAATTTTTGCAAACCTGAAAGCAATTCCGCAGTGTCGGGTACCTTGCCGGCGAGCAATTTTTCCAGAACCTTATCGTCTGCAAGAGAAGCTGCTTCGCATGCCTCTTTGCGCAAAGTTTCCATTTCTTTTTTTTCCTTTGCAAAATCAAAAATATCTTCTTTGCCTTCCGCATTGTGTTTCAAAAATTTCCCGCTCAAAATATCCCATACACCATCGTCTTTCACGGGCAGCGAAAGCAGAACGGGGCTAACTCCGAACCGCTCCTCTATTTCCCAGAAAACCTCCTCCAATCTCGCTTCCGGCAGGTCTGTTTTGTTGAAAAATATGATGCAGGGTTTATTCAAAGATTTTAATTTCTCCCAAGCTGCAAATGTTTGTGGCTGTATTCCGTCAACGGCTGAGATTACCAAAACCGCACCGTCTGCAGCTCCCAAGGCCATATCCGCTTCTATTTCAAAATCTATATGCCCCGGAGCATCTATTAAATTCCACCGGATATCCCTCCACATAAAATGCGAAATACCGGCTTCTATGGTTATGCCCTTTGCCTTTTCCTCAAACAGATAATCCATCGTAGCAAGACCGTCTTCCACATTGCCGGCACGTAAAATTTTGCCGGAAGTCCATAAAATCCGCTCGGAAAGCGTTGTTTTGCCGGCGTCTATATGGGCGAGAATTGCTATGTTGCGAATTTCCATTAATGCACCCCGTCTTCCATTTTTTCAAATTTTTTATCGTTGTACCAATCTTGGATTTTTTGCAAAACTTCCGGCGAAAAATTCGGCCCGTTGTCTAAAATCATATTTGCGGTTTTTATGGTTTTTTCAATAAGCGGCTGGTCTTGCACCCAGTCAAACCAACGCAAAACCCAAGCCCCGCTCTGCTGCGCTCCTGCCAAATTCCCTGCGCCTCTGTTTTGCAAATCAATTTCCGCAATTTCAAATCCGTCATTTGTTTTTGAAAATTGAAGCAATCTTTCAAAAGCGGCATTATCGCTGTCGCACATCAAAAAGCACCAAGCCTGCGCGGTGCCTCTCCCTACCCTGCCCCGTAACTGATGCAACTGCGCAAGCCCAAAACTTTCTGGCCTATCTATCACAATTAAATTTGCCTCAGGAACATTAACCCCAACTTCTATCACCGTTGTGCATACGAGCAGGGAAATTTCCCCTCTCGCAAAAGCATTTAAATTAACATCGCGCTGAGTTTCCGGCATTTGCCCGTGAACAACGGCAATTTTCCAATCATCTCTGAATTTTTTCAATTCCTTGTAAACATTATCAACGCTCTTGGCTTCGCCGAATTCATCTTCCTGAACCCTGCTAACTATCCAATAACAGCGATTGCCCGCAAGCGATTCCTTGTAGAGGTAGCTTTTCATATCTTCGCGTTTTTGCTCATTGACCAGTTTAGTGATAACGGTTTTTCTGCCGGGCGGTTTTTCTTTCAGTATCAGGGATTCCAAATCACCGTAAAAGGTCATTGCCAAGCTGCGAGGAATAGGCGTTGCGCTCATAACCAGCAAATCGGGTTTATCGCCTTTTGAAAGCAAAGCTTCCCTTTGCCCAACCCCAAAACGATGTTGTTCATCAATAATAGCAAAACCCAAGCTATTAAACTCCACATCCTTGGAAAACAAGGCATGAGTGCCTACAACAGCGTTGATTTCCCCGCTTTTCAAGCCCGCCAGAACTTCTCTGCGTTCCGCTGCTGTAATGGCTCCGACAAGTAAAGCGAGTTTCAGCCCCACGCTCTCAAAAATTTTTTCCATGCTCAAAAAATGCTGCCTCGCCAAAATATCCGTAGGAACCATGCAAGCCACTTGGTCCCCTGCCCCGCAAACTCCAATCATGGCAAGCATTGCAACAACGGTTTTTCCGCTGCCGACATCACCCTGCAAAAGTGCATGAACCCGGTTGCTGCTTTTTAACCCGTCTTTTATCTGTTCTAAAACCTGACTTTGCCCGACAGTTAAAGAAAACGGCAAATTGTTTTTTGCAAAATCCGTTTTTTGCAAATCCAATTTTCTCGAAATCCCGGAATTTGCGAGCAAGCGGCGCCGCCTGACCATTCGCAAGCAAAACGGCAACATCTCCAAAATTTTCATTTCCTTTTTGGCTGTGTAAATTTCTTCCCAAGTTTGCGGGCAATGCAGCCTTTTAAGATTGTCTATTATGGGCAGCATTTGCAAAAATGATAATAATTCCGGAGGGCAAATATTTTCTTCGGGCGGTAAAATCAATTTTAAATTTTTTTCAAAAAGCAATTTCATAAGTTTTGCAAAAAACTTGTTTTCCATTTTAGCTTTTCTCATAGGTTCCGTTATGGTATAAATAGGAACTATGCTTCCGCTAAACTCATCGTCTTCTTCTATGGGTTGCATATCGGGATGTGCCATTTGCATAGAACCGAAGACCGCAGCCTTGCCCGCAACAACCCAGCGCGTTCCGCTTTTCAGCCGGTTCTTCCAATAAGATATTGCGCTGAAAAAAACAATCTCTATGCTCCCGCTTTGGTCCTGAAGCCTTGCGATGAACCTCTGTTTGCCCCCTTTGCCGGCCCTTATCTCCGCATGAACAATGTGCCCAATCAGAACAACCCTTTCATCCTCTTTAACATTCCTTATTTCCGTTATACGCCGTTGGTCAAGCCAATCCCTCGGCAAATTTTGGAGCAAATTCCAAAGCGTATTTATACCGCTTTCTTTTAGCGCGGCTATTCTTTTGGGCCCAAGCCCCGGAATTGAAGAAAGAAACACCGGGTAAAGATAAAAATTTCTATTTTACTCTCAAGTGAAAGATTCCTGCAAAAAAATCCGTCAGTTGTTGGATGAAAGCGGCATACAAGCTGCTTTTACCGATATGGCGGAAAAAATAGCCACATGGGCCAAGGCCCGGAATTCTGTTATTCTTATGGGGATGGCAAGCCGCGGCATACCCATAGCGCAAAACATATCGCAAATACTCAAAAGCGAATACGAGCTGTCCGTTCCTGTCGGCAGCATAGACAACTCCTACTATCGGGACGATTTTCACTACCGCAAGCGCATAAACAATCCGCCGCTGAAAATATCCGAAATGCCCGCTGAGGTAGA
>LIUH01000148.1 GCA_001462225.1 Fibrobacteria bacterium GUT31
CCATGTTGTTTGCCCTATTTGCCACGTCGTTTGCCCCATTTGCCACGAAATTTGCCCGATTCGCCCGTCATTTACCACATTTGCCACGAAATTTGCCATTTTTGCGTTGATTTTTGCTCTGTTTACGGTGATTTTTGCCCGTTTTGCCACGTCGGTTGCAAATGGGGTTGACATCATGGCAAAATGGGGCACCCCAACGGTGCCTAATATCCCCCGCCAAATTGTTAACCGTTAATTATTTTTTTTACTAATTTTCTTACATTATGAAATTTGTTCGCATATTTATTTCCGTTTTAGCCGTAATGCTTGTTGCAGCGGCTGTTGCTGTGTTTCTTTATGCAGAGCAACGCAGCGAAAAGTTAAATAATACCAAGTCGGATGCGGTAGCTGCTCACTCCGGTTGGGAAAAGCAAAATGGCTGCCTTGAAAATCCTGAGCCTTGCGTTGGCTATTCGCAGCAATTCGATAAATGGCTATCCGATTTTGAACTATACATAAAAAACACGGAAAACAAACCGGAATTTCAGTTTTATTCATTCTTTAAAGAATTGGACCAAGAATATATTCCAATTCCGGATTACAACTTCGGCGGTAAAACAACCCTTGCGCTCGCTTGCATTTTGTTCTTGCTGTGGATAATATTGATAGTTTCTCTCTTAGGAAAGAAAAAAAAAATTAAAGCCCCTTATATAGAAGCAGAAAGAACAAATAAACCGTTCAAAACCAAACCGATTAAGGGAGTGGAAACGCCACCCCGCAAAGCGGTTTTTACCGCTGCCACCGTAGCTACGACAACTGCGCCTAAGCCGCCTGATATTAATGACTTGCTTCGCAAGGCAACGGAATGCGCAGAGAGCGAGCCTATGCAAGCCATAAGTTACTTGGAGCAGGCTATTGAAGGGAGCCTCAGTACTAAGCTATCCCTACCGGCATTGCTGTTATGCGGCAGTCTGCGTCTCAAAAATAAAATAGGCGAAGATAAAGGCAAGGAACAGCTTCAAAAAATTATATCAGCTTCACCTGCAAGCCCTGAAGCCGAAAAAGCGAAAATAGTGCTGGATACATTCAAATGACTTTTTGATTATCTATTTTTGACAGTATGTATAACATTATTCGTTTATCAGAGCAACTTTCTGAAAAGCATGTAATAATTCATTCAGCGTGTACAAGTGCGGAAGGCATTCTGTGTGAAATGGTGCAATCGTTATCCGATGAGCTTGGCCCCGATGTTTGCGAAGACATTTCAAATGCGGTTTTGGCGAGGGAGAAGGTCAGAAGCACAGGCATTGGGCATAGCGTTGCCGTTCCCCATACCAGAACCGCACTTGCCAAACAACTCTATTGCGTCGCGGCAACTTCGGAAAAAGGCATAGAGTTCAAGGCTTTGGACGGCAAACCGGTCAGTTTGTTTTTCCTGATAATAAGCCCGGATTTCACTGTCGGCCCGCACCTAAACATAGTTTCTGCCATATGCCATTTGGTCGGCAAAAATGCGGAGATAAGCGCAGAATTCAATCAAGCGCAAACACCGGCAGAGTTCATGGAGTTTTTAAAGGAAGAAGAGGAGAAATATACGACATAATCGGAATGAGTGGATTCGAACCACCGACCACTTGAACCCCATTCAAGTACTCTACCAAACTGAGCTACATTCCGAGGCTCTCTGAAATTAGAAAAACTTTCTCTAATCAATCTTAATTGTTTCCACACCTGCTCTGCCAAGAGCGAACAAAACACCGACTTCCGCATTCCATGATTGATCGTAATCTTTATTGAAAATCATTTCGTAACCGCCTTTCAAGCGAATGCGAAATTGGCTTTCTCTAAAAAATACAACTCCGCCGTTTAAGCTATACGCAGGCCCAAAAACCCCTTGGTGTCCATCATCCCTTTCGCTATTACCGGGATGCCTGGCTCCTATTTGAACTTCTGCAAACGGGCTGATATCCGTTTGAAGAAATTGCTGCTCATAGCCAAACCAACCGCCAATTCCGCCATTCGGGGTGGTAAAATCAAATTCAAAGGTTAGAGCCGATAGCTTCGCAAATTGAATGCTTGCTAAAAAGGAAGGATTCACAAAAGCTTTACTTTGCTTTTCGTATTGCGGGCTGGAAACCGGGCTTAGGATGCCGACTCCTAAGCCGATATTAAGCCAAGGAGAATGTTCTTTTTCTTCATTCGGCTTGCCTAGGCTCAAAGGCTGCGCAAAAGAAAAAGATGCTAAGGCAAGAATAAGGAGTGTAAAACGCATGGCATAAATATAGTAAATTTCAGCGACTTAAAACACATAGCCAACCGAAAATTTTCCGTAAACATTTTGCATGTCATCGGAAATGCCGCTGAAATCGCTTTGGAAAACGGACACTAAGCCATAGTTGAAATCAAAAGAGAGCAAGATATGTTCGTTATACGGCAAATAATTGAGGCCTATGCTAAGACCGGCATCATGGTGTCTGAGTTCATTTGAAAAATCATATTCTTTGTGATTGATATATGTTTCACCGGTACCGTCACTATTGTTTAAATATCCTTCGTTAGCCGAGCCTTTAAATTCACCGCTTAGCAGATAAGCATAGTAAGCACCGGCATAAACAGAAAAGCTCTCCGTAAAAGCATAGTGAGCTAAAATCGGTAAACCCAAATAATTAAAGTTTATTTTCGTGTCCACCATTCCGTCAAATTTTCCGTGAAGATCCCCAAGGCTTATGGAATACTCCTTTACTCTGGCGGTGCTTTTCATCCCTTTGTTATCGGAGCGAAGCCCCGCAGAAACTACAATCTTCTCACTTACCCGTCTAAGAGCTGTTGCCTCTATGGTCGGAGCAAGGCTTGGGCTGTAGCTTTCAACTTTGCTTATGTTGTTCGGCATAGGGCGCGGCATTGTGCCGCCAAGGTTAATACCGATTTTAGCACAAAAATCCCAAAGCCCACCCTGCCTTTCCTCCGCAAAAGAAAAAACGCAGAATATTAAAAAAAAAGAAATAACTCTCAACTCTCAATTCTCCACTCTCAACTCTCCACTTCTAAAAATCTATAATCTCAATTTCATCAACTATCAGTTTGCTGCCTATTTTACCTGAAAAATAATCACCATCTTTGCTTGCAGCAAAAGTCATACCCAGTTTATAGCGGTGATTTTCAAAATTCGGTTCGTCATTATAAACAAGTTCCAATTCAAACGGATGAAATCCATCGCCTTCTGTTGCCTTGCAATCCTGTTTGCGGGTTTTTGCTATAACCAGACTTGAAATGTCTCTGTTTTCCACGGTCAGAGTTGTGTCTCCTCCGCCCGGCAAATCGCTCCGATAAAATGTGACAATCATGCTGCAGGAATCATTGTTGCGGGGCGGGACCCCATTGTTGTTTATAAAAGTACCGGGACCTTCTTTATACTTGTAATAGCCTGTTATTTTCTTTGGCTTGGCAGGATATTTTCTCCCTACTTCTATTGCGGCTAATTCATTGGACATGGCTACTTTCATATTGAAATTCCCAAAGATGAGATTTCCGGAGAATAAAGGTTTTTCCAGCGTCACAGCACCTTCAACGGTTTCCATAAGCACGGCATTGCCAATATAACCCTCTGTAGTTTTTCTTGTAGGATAATTTTCCGGATTTTGGCTGTCTTTACTGATTACTTGAAAAGCCCACGAAATTCCTTCATTGCCGCTTGTCCAACTTGAGTTTGAATCGGATAGAACATAATATCCGCTTGTCCTGCCGGACAAATCCCAGCTTTCAAAACCGTATTCTTTGCGCATCACATCTATACGAATGGAATATTTTTTTATTTGGCCGTTCTCAGCAATAATCGTATATAAAAAACCATCCTCAGTCCAATGCCCGCCATAAGTTGACCATGTAGAGTTTGCAGATGTTCTGATTTGCGGTTCAACATCCGATTTCATGAATTTTTCATAATCTTCTGCAAACACAAGTAAATAAATCAAGTCTTGATCATTTCTTATTTCGCCTTTTATGCCGGCTACTTCAAATTCTTCAATGAAATTACGGCTACTCTTAACTTCCTCATCGGAGGAACAAGAGCAAAGCAAACCGACAAAAATACCCGTTAAAATCAATATGCTTTTTTTCATAAAGTTAAATATAGTAAGTAATTTCTACTCCCCACTCCCTATTCTCTTCAAAGCCTCTTTTGCGGCATTTTGCTCCGCTTCCTTTTTAGAAAAGCCTATACCTTGCCCCAGTAGCTTGCCGCCTGCGCTAACCGCCATTTTAAATTTCCTTTTATGAAGCTCCCCCCATTCATCCAGCTCCTCGTATGCAGGAGTCCCCAGGCCAAGCTCTTGGGATTTTTCGTTGAGGAGCGTTTTGGGGTTTAAAAAGATTTCGCTTTTCAAAATTTCGCCCTCCTCTGAGAATAAAAACTTTGAAAGAATTTCCCGGCATTTTTCAACTCCGGCATCCAAATAAACCGCACCTATCATCGCTTCAAAAACATCTGCCAAAAGCGCGGGATTCTTTTTATCCACCTCTTTGGCCGCTATCAAGTATGAGTGCAATTTTAAGCGCCTAGCTACGTGTGCAAGGGCTGTGCCGCTTACAATGGCAGACTTCTTTTTAGAAAGCGTTCCTTCGCTTTCTTTGCCGTATTTCAAAAACAAAAATTCCGCTGTCAGGTAACTGACAACGGAATCCCCAAAAAACTCCAAACGCTCATAAGTTTCACAGTCGGAAACCGAGGTTCCCTGCTTGCAAGAGCCATGGGTGAAGGCCTGTTTTAGCAAACCTTTGTTTTTAAAGGAGCAATTTAATATCTGCTCCAATTTTCGCATCGGTAAAGCCAGCTCCGCCGCTCTATTGCTTTTCGGACAAGAAGTTTATAACATCACCAACGGTTTGGAATTTCTCCGAATCCGCATCGGATATTTCAATCTTGAACTCGTCTTCCAAGGCCATTACGATCTCGGTACGGTTTAAAGAATCCGCTCCTAGGTCTGCTGTAAAGGATGCACCCTCTACAACCTGTTCTTCTTTTGCCCCCAGTTTCTCTAGGATAACTTTTTTTACTCTATTGGCAATTTCTTCGTTAGCCATTTTTTTCTCCTTAAAAGGTGGATACATTCAAAGACAATATAGAAAATTACGCACCTAACCCGCCGTCCACTCCCAGCACCTGGCCGGTTATGTAAGCTGCCTCGTCCGAAGCCAAAAAAGCCACGGCGTTAGCTACGTCCCTAGGGTTGCCCAAATCTTTGAGGGGAATAGCCTCTTTATACTTGGTTATAACCTCCGGTGCCAGCTTATCGGTCATGGCGGTTTTAATAAAGCCGGGGGCTATGGCATTAACCGTTACGCCGCGTGCTGCAAATTCCATGGCATTGGATTTGGTCAAGCCTATTATGCCTGCTTTGGAGGCTGCGTAGTTAGATTGCCCGGCTTGGCAACGTATGCCGTTTATAGAAGCCATGTTTATTATGCGCCCGGAGCGGTTGCGCATAAGGTGTGAGCTTATAGCCTTGGTGCAAATAAAGGCTGCACGCAGATTAACGCTTAGAACGGAGTCAAATTCCTCCTGTTTCATGCGAATTATAAGGTTATCGCGTGTTATGCCTGCGTTATTCACCAAAATATCAATTTTGCCGAAATCAGCCAAAATCCGCTTGAACACCTCTTCCACTGCTTCGGGGCTAGACACATCGCAAGCATATCCTTTGCAGATAACTCCAAGTGCTTCAACTTCTTTTATTGAAGAACCATCGCCAAGCTGAATGTCCAAGATAGCCACATTCGCTCCGTTCTCAGCCAAAACTTTTGAAATCTCCAAGCCAATGCCACGAGTTGCTCCCGTGACAATTGCATTTTTACCTTTTAAGTCTATCATAAGACACCCTCTTTTTTGTTTGGAGTATAATTTAGAAATTTTCTAAATTTCTTTGCCATGAGCGAAATAGATTTTAATGATGATTGGAAATTGGTTTGGGATCCTGAAAATAAAGGGGTGGCCGGGCATTGGTTTGCAGAATTCCCCAGCGATGCCCAAAGCGTAAAAATTCCGCATCTTTGGGACGCCGGCTCTGCTATAACCGCATTTTATTATAAAAAATTCTCGCTTTCCGGTAAAGATAAAAGGCTTGTTTTGCGTTTTGAACAAGTTCTAGTTTATGCGGTTGTTTGGGTAAACGGAAAATTGGCAGGCGACCATTTTAGCACAAGCACTTCATTTGAACTTGACGTTTCGCAGTTCATAAAAACGGGCGAGGAAAATTTGCTGTGTGTTAAAGTGTCCACGGTTTCAAATGCCGGTAATTTTGAACTCATGGCCGGCGGAGACTTAATACCCGCAGATACCATGCCGCTCGGACTGCCTTGGAAACGCTACCCCTTTGCGGGGCTTACCGGCAAAATAACCGCGCTTCGCGGAGAAAGAGCTTTATTGACGGCCCTGGAAATAGCCACAAATTCCGACAACGGGGAAGTAAATCTAAAAATATTTTTTAATAATCCGCGTAATTATACGGCGAAACTGAAAATTTTTGCTCGCGACCCGAAACAAGAGGTTTCGCTTTTGCAAAAAGAAATAAAACTCGAAAAAGAAAATACAAACGCAATTTTGCATTTGGGATTCAAAGATGTAAAGTTGTGGTCATGCGAAGAACCTAATGTATATGCTATAGAAGTTCGTTTGGAGGGTTCAAACTATCTATCCTCAAATTTCGGTTTTAAAAAATTCGATTGCAAGCAAGGCGATTTCTTTTTGAACGATTCAATAATAAAAATACAGGGCATAGCGTATAGCCAACATAAAGATGCTTCCATAAAAAAAGATTTGGAGATTATAAAAAAATTGGGCTTTAATGCTATTCGCACCGGAGGCGCTCCTTTTGGCAAAGAAGCGCTTGAGATATGCGACAATCTAGGGTTGCTGGTATTTCAGGAATTCCCTATTTGCAAAGAGCAGTCCGGAAAAATGGGCTTGGAAGCCGTAAAAGCAATTACTCTTGAAATAGTAGGCAAAAGCACAAACCACCCGTCTCTAGCCGTGTGGGTTTTAGGCTCCGATAACGGCAGATTAATTTTGGAAAACGGCGCAAAACTCCTTAGCCGCATAGATACTCTGGAAAGCTGCCACCCTGCAATAAGCAATATAAACAATGTTTCAATAGACAATGACCAAAACTTTAAGCACGGGCACGAAAAAACATTCGGCGTAACCGGAAAAATCATGGGTGTAACCGACGGAAATGTCATTGCGTATTCCTCCCATCGCCTTGCACTTAGAATTTTCGGCGGAGTTCCGTTTTCTCTGTTTCTATCTCGCTACGGGCTTGCGGAAGATGAGGATTTTGTTATACCTGACCCATTCTTTGGCGATGCTTGGTTGCAAGATAACTATAAGCAGTTCGCCGACGATATAAAGAAAAACGGAAAAGTTTTGATTTCCATAAAAAATTACAATTTGCTCGGTTCTGCGAAAAACAATGCAAAAATGCAAAATGCAATGCAACAAATAGAAAATTTCATAGATAAACAAGCAAAAGAAATTTGGCAAGGCACAGAAGCCTTCGCAAAAAAATCAAATGAGATAGCGTTATCCGGTTTTGAGCAGAATATTCAATGTTTGCAGAGCAGCCCGATTGTCAGCGGTTATTTTATTGAAGAATGGGCGGATTTCAAAAATGACTTCAACGGAATAATAGACGAAACAAGAACCGACAAGGGTTTGGAAGAAAACATAAAAAATATAACCGCGGGCACCAAGCTATTGATGAGCGGTTTGGAAAGAGTGGTTGCGAAAAACGAAAGCATTCCATTCCAGTTGAGCATGTTAAATGAAAAAAGGTTAAGTGAAATAAATTTGACTGCGCAGCTATTGGACAAAACAGGGCGCAGCATTGTTTCGCAGAACAAAAATTTTCCGATGCCTAAATTAGCACTTGCCTTTTTAGGCGATCTAAGCATAAAAGCCCCGCAAAAAATAGGTTCTTACCGTTTAAAATTAACGGCGACTAGCACGGGAAAGGAAATTTGCTCGGCGGAAGAACCGATAGAGGTGACCGATACCCCGAATATCAAGAGTGCGCTTGCAAAATCCGAATTTTTGGATACAGCGGAGAACTCAGCGGAAATAGTCAAAATGATAAACGGCAAAAAACCCGTGCTATTCACAGCGGCTATCAGTTCCTGGGCAGATTCTTCCATTCTGGAATCCGTGACAAATGCCGTTAAAGACGGAAAGATTCTCTTTATTTCCGATATTATTCCGGAAGATATTAAACTTATCAATAGTTGCTTGCCGCTTGATTGCCCTTTGGAATATTTTTATTCTTCCGGAGCCGGAGGAGTTGCCATGCACTATATTCCCAAAAAATCTCCCCTTAAGAGCGAATTCTTCGGAAAATCGGTTTTAGACAAAACCTGTTCGGCTATTGCTCCCAGCCTTTCCATGCTTGAAATTAAGGGGGCAAAAAGTTTGGTCCACTCCGTTTCCTTAAAAAACGGCGAATTGCAAACCGGCATTGACTTGCAGATAATGCAATACGGAAAAGGCAAAATTATCTTCAGCACTCTTAATTTTGAAGGCTTGGAAACGTATGCGCTCACAAACAATGTGTTTGCAAAAATTGTTAGCCTGGTCACGGAATAAATCAGTGCCGCTAATTCCTCTTTGCCGCAAAAAACAGCGTGGATAGCAAGAGCATAACCGATAATATGTAAAATATCCTCAGGTTTTTAGACCAGGCCTCTTCATGTTCCCATAACAGATTATAAAAAGAAGCGAGCAAAGTTTCACAGGCAGTCCATGCCTTGGCTCTGGCATTATTCCATTCTTCAATATCGCAAGACTCCCCTTTTGAACACATCGCAAGCCAGCGTTTTCTTAAAGCGATGCTTTTTTCTATTTCATCAAGACCGTTTGTGTGCGGAACTTTAATTTCCCGGTTGAGCAAATTGTAATATAGTTCCCCTGTAGATGCTATAAAAGATTGCTGAATATTCAAATTGTCCTTGGCTGCGGCAAAATTTATTTCATCATGGCTGCTAAAGAGATATATTCTGGAATCCAACACTCTGTATTCGGAGATGTTGGCAATTATCTGTTCATAGACAAAAGGGGAATTTGCCTGCAAGCGATAGTAAAAATAAGAGAGAGCAAAAACCGAAGCAAGGGCGAGAAGCCCCGCAAACAAGCTAAAGCGTTTAAATAGCAACTCTTTTATTTTAAACATTTGCGTTCTCTACAAAACCAAATTATAAATATACGAATGCAGCCATGGAGCAACACCTAAAAACAAAACTGCCACGCCTAAAAAGACGAGAATTATTTTTTGCCACATATAAACCTGTACGGGCGGCAAATCTTCATCCGGTTCGCTAACCCACGCTGCTTTTATCACTTGCAAATAATAGTACAAAGCTATAACGCTGTTTATAGCGGCAAAACCCACAAGCGCATAGTTGCCGACAGAAGCTGCACTGGCAAATACCATCCACTTGCCTATAAAACCGGCGAGCGGCGGAATGCCGGCCAAACTAAATGCGCTGATTGCAAACAAAACGGCAAGCATAGAATTCTGCTTTGAAAGCCCTTTTAGAGAATCAAAACTTTCCGTACGGTTTTTGCCTATTATGCCGATTAAAAAGAACATAAGGTAATTTGAAAAAGCGTATAAGAACAGATAATAGATAAAAGACGATACCCCAAGGTGAACGCTGCCGCACAAACCTACCAATATGTAACCCGCCTGCGCAATGGAACTGTATGCCATAAACCTGCGCAATCGGCTCTGTTTTAATGCACCCAAATTGCCTATGAATATGGTTGCCATGGCAAGCGCGGAAAATATTAATTGGAATGCAAATCCCATGCCTGCCAAAGGCCCATATACCAAAACACCCAAAAATACAAGCGCAACGGCTTTCGAAGTAACGGAAAGGTAAGCGGTTATTGGAGTCGGCGCACCTTCGTAAACGTCCGGTGCCCAGGTGTGAAAGGGGAATAATGTTAATTTAAAACCCACACCTATAATTATGAATAATACCGCTATTAACAATATTAAATTTGCACTGGCAATGTTTTGCACCGCATTAGAAATGTCTGCAAAAGAAAGCGATCCGGCAAAACCGTATAAATAACCGAGGCCAAATAACAACACAGCAGTGGCTATTGAACCCATTAGAGCATATTTAAGAGCGGCTTCCGAACCTTGAGATGAAAATTTGTTCCAAGCTACCAAAAAATACATCGGCATGGTTGCAAGCTCCAAACCTATGAACAGGGATAAGAGTTCGCTAGCCGAAACCACAAGCATACCCCCAACAGCCACAAATAACATTGCGCCCAGAAATTCCGGTTTATTCCTCAGATTATAGCTGCCGCTCAAAATAGAAGCGAGAAAGAAAGAAAGCAACAAAAGTTCTCTCACCAAGACTCCGAAACCGCTCACATGCCATGTGAGCAAACTCGCGCTTATGCTTGCATTTTCAAGCTCACTGAACGAAAACACTGCGTAAAGCAAAAACAAAGCCGCAGAACCCGTATTGGCCAAAGCGATAGAACCTCTTTGTGAGAAAAGACCGATAGCCAAAACTAAAAAAGGCAATAGTATAAATGCGCAGTCTAAGATTATGAGAGAAGACATTGCGGTTAATTTAGAAAATTTTAGTGGCTCCGAGCAGATTTGAACTGCTGACGCACGGATTTTCAGTCCGACGCTCTACCAACTGAGCTACAGAGCCATGTTGTTAAAATATAGCAAAATTTTACGCATTTGTCAAGTATGCTCTCCACGTTGTGTCAAGTAAAGTATCCAAATCCGAGCATTCCGCTTGCCAGCCCAAAAATTCCTTTGCCAGCGCAGGATTTGCCAAAACAACGGCAGGGTCGCCCGGGCGCCTGCCGATTACCTGATAATTTATCTTTTTGCGGGAAATGCGCTCGGTTGCCTTTATCACCTCCAACACGCTGCTCCCGCTGTTCACACCCAAATTCACAACAAAACTCTCGCCGCTTTGCAGCTTGTCAAAAGCCATTCTATGCGCACGGGCCAAATCGCTCACATGAATATAATCCCTTACTCCTGTGCCGTCTTCGGTTTCGTAGTCGTTTCCAAAAACGCTCACAAAAGCCCTTTTGCCTGCAGCCACTTCCATAACAATGGGTATCAAGTTCGCCGGGTTCTGCTCCAGCCCGCTGATTCTGCCCTTTACATCGTAACCCGCAGCGTTGAAGTAGCGGAGCGCGGCATATTTTATGCCTTTTAACTTCCCATACCACTGCAAATACTGCTCAATGGCAAGTTTTGTGTAGCCGTAATAATTTTCTGGTTCGGTCGGGTGTTTTTCATCCATGGGCAGGTACTTGGGGCTGCCATATACAGCCGCAGAACTGGAAAATACAATGTATTTAATGCCGTGCTTTGAGGCTGCATTCAAAATGTTTAAAGAACCGGTTATGTTATGAACGCTGTATTTTTCCGGCAATAGCATGGATTCGCCTGCGGCCTTTAATGCCGCCAAATGCACAATGCCTTCCGGTTTTACGCTTTCAAAAAAATCGTTTAGTTTCTGAATATCCAAAATATCGCCGTGCGTAAAACTCGCTTCCTCAAATAAATTTTGCCTTAGCCCGCTGCTCAAATTGTCGTAAACAAAAACCTCGTGGCCAAAGTCCAAAAGCTCTCTTGCCACATGCGAACCTATATAGCCGGCACCGCCTATAACTGCAATTCTCATTCGTTTAAAATCCCTGCGATATTATGAAATTAAATTCCATCGTACCAATGCCCGGAGCATCATAACCGCCAAATTCGCCGGGGTCAAGAGGCCATGCAAAATCAAAACCTATAATGCCGAGCATCGGAACCATAACGCGGAAACCAAATCCAAAATCGCGTTTCAGCGAAGAGATGTCCCAATCGCGAAGAGGAGAACCTACATGTTCAACCTTTCGGTAAGGTGAATAAACATTACCGAACACATTCCCCGCATCAAAGAAAATCGGCAACAAATAGAAAAGGTTAGGAGAAATAGGCCAAGTTAATTCTGCGCCGAAATATTGATAGCTGCGTCCAAGCCTGTATGCACCGAGAGAACCCGCGCTGTAGCCGCGCATTAAACCTCTGTAGCCAAGTGCCCCGCCCATTTGGTAAAGATTGCGGTATTGAAGAGAGCTTCCGGTCATAACACCGAATTCATTTGTTATGCCAAGAGCCAGTTTATCGGAATAAATCGGGAACCACCACTTTATGCTGAGTTCCGTTTGCAAAAAGCTAAAATCCCCGGCAAGAAAATGCGGAATTGCCCAAGATGCAGAGGCCACGTAACGAGAACCTTCGGTCGGGAAAATAGGCAAGTTTTTATCGTCTCTGATTATGACAAAATCGAGAGTGGCTTCGTTTCCGGTAAAGCGAACAAGGCTGCCTTCTACATTCGGGCCTTGATCGTTTCTCTGCCAGCTAACTCCTGTCTGCGCATAGAAATAATCATCCGGCCATGTAAGCCTGCGCCCTATATAAACACTGCCGCCATAACGGGTGATATCATGGGCGGAATAGCTATTCCACCACGTATAATTCAAAGATGCCCCGATTTTTACGGGAGTGTCAAAAAGCCAAGGTTCGGAGAAACCCACCATTATGCTCTTCTTATCAATTCCGTATTCGGCACTCATATTTGCCGCTTGGCCGTCTCCCATGCAACAATTTGGAATAGAAAGGTTGAGCGTAAATACCAAACCGTCCGCTTGGCTATATGCCGCACCTGCTCCGAACTGCCCTGTTCCGGCCTCGCGCTCGGAAACCGTAAAAACAAGATCTACATCCTGCTCACTGACCTGTTGAATATCCGGCATTACATTGTCAAAATAATTCAACTGCATTATATCTCTGAAACTGCGTTCCAAAAGTGATTGCCTGTAAGTATCGCCGGGGTATAGTCTTATTTCCCTGCGAATAACTTTGTCTTTTGTTTTTGTGTTGCCTCTTACGTGAACTCTGTGTATTTGGGCGGGCAAGCCTTCTCGCATGGCAAAGGTTAAATTTACAATGGAATCGTTCACAAAAATTCTTGTCTCTTCCATTTGCACAAACAGATAACCGTCTTCTCTGTAGGAATTCAAGATGGCTTTTTTGGTAGAATCATATTGGTAGTAATCAAAAACTTTTCCGCTATCAAGGCGAACCTGCGATTGTAAATACGGCGTTGGCAAAACCTCGTTGCCGGTGAAATGCACCTTGCCCGCGTAGTATTTTCTGCCCTCTTTAATATTTATGTTTATATGAACATAACTTGCGGTATTTACGCTATCGTATTGCATAAGCGCAGGTATGGTTTCTTCCAATGAATAACGGGCTAAAAGCCTGTCTGCATATGCAGTGCGTTTTTTTATTGCGAGCAAACTGTCTATACGGGGGTTTTTCCAAACCTTGCCCTTTAAGCTCTTTATCCATTCCTTTCTAATTGCACTGTAGGTTATTATGTTGTTCAAAATATCCGCAGCAATTTTTTCGTTCTGCACATTCGGCAGCGGAAAAGCCTGACGGTCTCCCATTTTCGCTCTGTATTCTTTATAATAGTGCGAAGACATGGCAAGGGCACGGCCTGCTAAATGATGCAAGGGATTTTCTTTATCCAATAAACTTTTGTTGAGCTGGAAGTAAAGAAGCTGTTGGTTGGAGTTTCTGTTAGCTATGCGTCCTAAGTAAAAACGGCAACTGGAATCGGGCAAATAAACGGCGTTGTATTCCAAAAGTTCTGCATCCAAAAAACCGTGGCGCCTTGTGGCATTTATAACGGAATCTCTGTCCGAATTAAAAACATCCATTTTAAAATCGCCGTTTCCCAACCAGGAATCGATTTTTGTTTGCATTCGGTCTAAAATTTCCTCTTTAGGTACGTTCTCATTACCGGATATAGAGATGGAATCAACTTTGACCTTATTGCCTTCGCTGACAAATATAATAACCTTGTTCTTGTGTTCCTCAACGGGAATTTCCTCTATCCATGCCTCTGCAAGCAAATATCCTTGCGAACGGTAGTGGCTCAAAATAGCCTGCCTGTCGCGTTCAAGGTCGCTTTTGCTATAGACATCGCCCGTAACTATTCGGGTTTTCAATCTGAGATCCTCTTCCGTTAAATCGTCATAGCCCTCTATGAGCAGGGTATCCAGAGCCGGCTGCTCGCTCACCTCAAAAATCAAATCGATATCCCCGTTTTCACCGTATCTGGCATATGCTCTAACATCGTCAAACTTTCCGGTTTCATATAGAGATTCAATGGATTTTTTAATCTGTTCTGCCAAAACAGACGGGGAATACTTTGTTTTTTCCTTTAAGGATATGCGGGATTTAAACATGGCAGGTTCCGTATATAAGGTACCTTCTATGCTTATACTGCCAACTCGGTTATCACCCGAAGCATTCAGAGGCATATCCGCGAATTGCGCAAAAGCAACCGTACACACAAAAATCAAAAATAACGGTATTTTAAAAAACATTGGGAGCAGTAATGTAGTAAACCCTGATTTATTCGCTTGGGGAGTGGCTAGTAGGGAGTGGGGAGTGGAAAAAACATGAATTTAAGCGTTTTTCTACTCCCTACTCCCCATTCCCTACTCCCTAAACCAGTTAATCAGCGTTTACTGTAGTAAACCCAATTATATATATTCCCCTAATGCCACTTGAGTTCACCGACCTAACGGAGCGAAGGCAAATGCTATTTGAAAAAGCGGCGGCTCTGCGCACCAAGCATTTTTGCTTGGTTTTGGAAGATTTCTTTGACCCCCACAATATATCCGCTGTTATCCGCACATCGGAGGTTTTCGGCTTGCAAAATGTGCACATAATAGAAGAAGACAACGCTTACAAGGTCAATAAAGCCATTCTTAAAGGCTCATTGAAATGGCTTAACGCTTTTGTTTACGGCAAAAGGGCAACCGCTTTGAGCGAGTTAAAAAAACAGGGTTATAAAATAGCCGTAGCAAGCACCCACGCCAGCAAACCCCTGCCCGAATTGGATCTGTCCGAACCCACGGCATTTTATCTGGGCGCAGAATTTCGCGGCAACCATCCCGGTACCTTAGAGCTGGCAGACGAGCATTTTATTTTGCCGCAATACGGATTAACGGAAAGTTTAAATGTTTCGGTTGCAGCGGGCGTGTTGCTCGCACATTTGGATTTATACATGCAAAGACAAGGCCGGGAAAAATTTTCCATCTCTAAAGAGGAACAGAAAACCCTGATTTCGGAATGGCGCAACAGGCATTTGTTCGGAAATGAGAAATTCAATCCGGTTCAGCGTTTCTAAGGCGGGAAAAATATATAAGCTATAACTATAGCCGCCGTAAATCCCGCTAAATCAGACATCAACCCGCAAAAAACAGCATGTCTGGTTTTGCGAATTGCTACGGAACCGAAATAAACCGCTATTATATAAAGCGTGGTATCTGTAGTTCCTTGAAATATAGAACTTAAACGCCCCACAAAGCTGTCTGCGCCATATTGCTGCATGGCATCTATCATCATTCCGCGCGCTCCGCTGCCGTTCAGGGGCTTCATAATTGCGGTCGGCAAACTCGGCACAACATCTGCCGGAATGCCGAAAAAGTTAAAGGCTGTTGTAATTCCATCCATTATAAAATTCATCGCGCCGCTTGCCCTGAAGGCTGCTATTCCTGCCAAAATTGCAACTAAGTACGGTATTAGGGTAACAGCAGTGGAAAAACCTTCTTTTGCTCCTTCAACAAAGGCATCAAAAGGCATAACTTTTTTTACGGCAGCCAAAGCCAAAAAGAACATTACAATAGCGAATAAAATTATGCCCCCCAAAAATGCGCTGGCAATTCCCATTTCCTCCGCTGTGAGCGAGGAAAAATAAAACAGGGAACCGAATACCGCCGCGCAGAGACCGACAAACCAGGATATAAAAACCACATTTTTTATCTCAATCTTTTGAAAAAAAGAGGCTATCAAAACTCCGGCTACGGTGCTGAAAAATGTCGCAAACAAAATCGGCAAAAAAATATCAGCGGCGTTTGCCGCTCCGAGCTTTGCCCTATAAGTCATTATGCTAACGGGAATCAGGGTTAAACCGCTTGCATTTAAAACCAAAAATAGGATTTGAGCGTCGCTTGCGGTGTCTTTTTTAGGGTTTATTTCCTGTAATTCCTTCATGGCTTTTAAGCCAATAGGGGTGGCCGCGTTGTCCAGCCCTAGCATATTTGCGCTTATGTTCATCAACATGCTGCCCATTGCCGGATGATTTGCCGGAACGCTGGGGAAAAGCCTTTTCATCAAAGGGGAAACCAGTTTGGCGAACATTTGAATTGCACCTGCTTTTTCCCCGATTTTCATTATTCCAAGCCAAAAAGTCAAAATTCCGGTTAAGCCGATGGCTAATTCAAAAGCCGTTCTTGACATATCAAAAACACCTTGCATAACCGTATTGAAAATTCCGCTATTGCCTGAATAAAGCCATTGGGCGAGGCAAGCTACAAATGCACCCAAAAAAAAGAGAATCCAAATAACATTGAGAAACACGGAAGCTAATTTAGTAAAAATTCCCATTCGCCGGCTTTTAACAGCCCAAGTTCATAATCGCCTATCTTGCTTCTATGCAAAGCTACAATTTTATTGCCAACCGCCGCGAACATTCTCTTTACTTGATGGTAAACCCCGCCTTTTATTGTGATTTCGGCGACATTTTCTGCTATAAGTTTTAATTCCAATGCCGTGCTGAGGCGTTTTTCGCCGTGAAGCTGAACTCCGGCTAAGAGTTTTTTTTGCATTTCCTCGGTTAGAGGTTCGGCAAGCGTGGCTATATAGGTTTTTGCAAAACCTTTTTTCGGATGCTCTATTTTATGTATGAATTCACCGTCATTTGAAAGCAGAATTAAGCCGGTGGTGTCAAAGTCCAATCTGCCGGCGCATTGCAGTCCGTTTTTTATGAGTTCGGCTGGGAACAAGGAAAATACGGCTTCGTGGCTTGTAGGCGCATGGCTGCATTCATAGCCGTACGGTTTGTTTAATTTTATGTAAAATTTGGTTTTCACTAGCTACTCCCTACTCTACAACATTCCTCTCTTGTTTTCAATCTTGCACATTCATGCTACACAATCGGGTAAATCCTTTTCATCGGGGGATCGGGGTTCAGACAAAAAAATCCCCATCTACGCCCCAACGCTAAGCCATATATAAACGCTCACAGCCGCGGGTTGCGCCGCTTGCTAACGCTAGCGGCGGGCTTCGCCATAGTCCTGGAGGCAACGAACTGAGAACAGGCCGGACTTATTGCCGTAGTCCCTGCCCACATCGCTGCTGCCGTAGTCCATGTACCGGCTCCAAGCGTAGTCGCTATCGTACTCCGTGGCACTCCACCAGAAGCCGTAGTTGCCGACATAGTAGAAATAGCCATCCGAGTAGCCGTTGCCGCCCGGGAGAGCCGAAAAGCCGTAATCGTCCGTGCCGGGAACATAACCGCTACCAGTATTCCAGCCGCTCTTGGCTTTCAATTTTTTACCTGCCACCTCTCCACCGCCAACAGCTTCGGCCAGCACTTCCCACTCGCCATCGCTCGGCAAATGCCAGCCGGAAGGACAGGCTTTCTTAGCCGTTTCCCAATTATACAATCTTCCGTACTTTTCGCAGTTAGCCGGATTGTTTCCATAACATTTGCTGCCGCTCGCTGCGTAGTTCAAATTTTCCGCCATCCAAGTCTGATTGCCTATTTTGGCGGTTTTGTATTGCTGGCCGCCGCGAGGGTCGGTTAAAGTGTTGCCGCCCGCTGTTTTGCCGGCGCTGCCGCTTTGGGCAGGAGTTCCCAGTATAAAACCGGCTATTTCACGCCCTGCCTCCAAGATTTCTTTCGCATTTCCCAAACCGCTCACAATTACATTAGACTTTCCCGGAACAGCCAATTTGGTTGTCACATCTATTATTCTGATGTTCAGAAGATGGCTCCCCTTTTTGTCTGATTGTATCTGAACAGCGCACACATAATGAGCCTCGGAATCCTTGCCCATTTCGGCTATTTTTTCCGGACTCACGGAACCGCTTGTTTGGCGATTTTGCTCTTTGGCCAAAGCCGCAAGAGTCGCCTTTGAAATTTCTACGATTTCATATTCGGAGTTATTTATGAAAGCATCA
This sequence comes from Fibrobacteria bacterium GUT31, assembly GCA_001462225.1. Taxonomy (GTDB): domain Bacteria; phylum Fibrobacterota; class Fibrobacteria; order Fibrobacterales; family Fibrobacteraceae; genus Fibrimonas. Next base: position 18,105 of record LIUH01000148.1, read on the forward strand.
TTAATAACCGTTCGCAGCATAAGGCTCTCTTCGGTTACGTTGCCGGCTATGTAAATAGCCAATTTCTTTCGCTCGTTTTGCGCAAATGCAAATGCGCAAAGAACAGATAAAAGTATGGCAAATTTTCTCATTTTTCTATCTCCTTTACAAGTTTAGAGGCTATGCTCTCGGTTAATCTCTTAAAAGTCTCTCTTTTTGCCCTTTCGGTGTTTCCGTTTGTCCAGCCGCCGTTCATTTCAGGGATTTTTACGGGAATATCCTTTTTTGTTATGGCATTTCTAATAGACACATTCGCGCTCGCAAAACAAAAAACCTGCTCAAAATTATTCGGTGGGTTGCAGTAATTGAGTTTCGCTTTAACGGTGATGGTGTAATCTGCCGCACCGGAATTTTCCGCTATGGAGCAGTTGCAACCGTTTTCCTGCAACACCGCACCCAATTCCTCCGCTACGTATTCGCTGCCGCTGACGTCCAGATAGATTGTTATCCCTTTTCCGATTTCATCGCACTCCTTTTTTATTTTCTCGTAAAGATCGTCATATTCTTTTTGCTTGGCTTTGTCCATTTGCCCCAGTCTTTCCAAAATTCTCTCCCTTCCCTTTATTCTTTTATGATATAAATCGTTTATATTTTCGCATGACTCTTTGGTTGTTTTTCTCGCCTGGTCCTTCAGCACGTCAGTCAAATACCTCAACGAATCCAGGTAAGGCTTGGCAGCAACGCTTGCCGACATGCAAGCCTTTGACGAGTAGCCGTTCCCGTCTTTGCCGTCTGTGTATTCGGCGTCCTGGGCATTGAGAAGTTCGGAGCTTATGCGCTGAATTGTGGTGTCTTTTTGAGAGGATTCCACTCCGTCTATGATTTCCTCCGTTTTGGAGAGGGAAGAAATTTTGGAGTTGATTGCCTCAGCAAGGGAATTGGCCGCTCTTCGCCTCGCCTCGGTCGGATCTTTCGCTCCGAAAATCTGCACACCGCAAATATTTTGAGCATTTGCCTGAATTGCAAGCAGCAAAATCACGAATTTGACCGAAAACTTGCTCATAATCCTATCACCTTCCTAGCTATGCCGAGCAAAAACTTGGCGGTTTTGGTGGCTATGTTTTTAAAATCGATTTTTGGGGCTGCCGGCTTGGCTGCCGGCTGCGGGGAGGGTTGAACAATTTCGCTTGATGAGGATGAACTGCCCGGCTGTTCTATTTCTTTTTGCGCCTCGTTATACAATTGCGGATTTACAACCATCAGGGTTACAACCCTGTAGAATTTTTTGCCGCTGATTTCGTCCGTTATTATCCCGTATTCGAAATTGAGAACGGTGGAATTTACGAGGGCTATTGTATCAATGCTGATTTTGCCGCTGATTTTGCTCAATTCCTGCGCAACGCCATCCTCTATCCACGAAGAATCGCTGGCGGCATAGTTCACGAATGCCTTTACTGACAGTGCCAGCTTGTAGCGGGCATCCCTCTCGGAACGGCTCATAGCCGCCGGCAGCTTGTCCACATCGCCTATGCCCACTGCGCAGGGAACGGCTTTGGATATTTGGGCACACTCCGCCTGCAAAGCCTTCTGTTTTGCCAAGAGCTGGATTTCCGTGTTCTGAACAGGCTCTGCCTGGGCAAAAAGCAGGGCGGGGATTAGCGCGATGAGGTAGAGAATTTGTTTCATTTGAACTCCTAGGAGATGGGGGTAATGTGGCAATATAGAAATAATAACATAAACGCTGATTTATTCGCTTGGGGAGTGGCTAGTAGGGAGTGGGGAGTGGAAAAAACATGAATTTAAGCGTTTTTCTACTCCCTACTCCCCATTCCCTACTCCCTAAAATCAGTTAATCATTACTTACTAAACCAACGTTTACTATATTATTCCAATGTTCATTGAGAGAATTTATGTCCCGAAAGCGTAGAAGAATACAGGTGCAAATTTATTCAAAAGGTACGGATAAGCCGAAATCTTACAGTATTCCATTAAGAATAGTAGGGTGGTGGTTATTCGGAATAATAATAATAGTTTCGGGTTTTGTGTTCTGGTTGCCGGACAATATGGTTAACCTTAGGAATTTTCGCATTTTTGAAATAGCAAAAGAGCAAAGATCTATGCAATCAACAGCGAACAAGCTGGAAAAACAAATTTCCGAGGCGAATTTGCAAATAGAAAGCGGCAGTAATCTGAGAAATAAAATAAATCAGCTGGCAGGAATTTCAAATAACCCCGAAGGATCTAAAAAAATCTTTGCAGGAAAAAAAAACAAAAAGGAAAAGCTGCCGGCAGACATTGAACACATAAAAAAATCGCTGGAAGTATTGAGAAATATGCGAGATTCTCTTTTGGCAAATGAGCAATACGCAAAGAGCCTGCCTTTGTTGCATCCGATTAAACGGCACCAAAACATAACCAACAGATTCGGGCTTATACAGGACCAGTTGACAAAAAGAGAATTGCCGCATAGAGGTTTGGATTTTGCAGTTAGCGAAGGTGATACCGTTATAGCCACCGGCGATGGCATCATCGAAAATGTCACAAACCAGAAGTATGGTTTTGGAACTTCGCTGGAAATTCAGCACACGCCTCGTATAAAAACCATATATTCTCATTTGCAAGGCGTTTTGGTTCAAACCGGAAAACCGGTAAAGAAAGGACAGCCTGTGGCAATAGCCGGCAAAAGCGGCAGTGTTTTGTGGCCGGTTTTGCATTACGAGGTTCACTACGACAATCAGCCGATAAACCCCGAAGATTATTTTATTACACCGTAAGGATTATAGTGAATGCAGAATGAATAACATGTCCTTGATAAGAAGCAAAGATACTTCCATAGAAGTTATCTTGCGCAAGGCTCTTTGGAGAGCGGGGTTTCGCTATAGGAAGAATTACAAAAAGTTGCCCGGCAAGCCGGACATAGCTATAACGAAATATAAAATCGCCATTTTTTGCGATGGCGAATTTTGGCACGGCAAAAACTGGGATGAGGATAGGGGGAGAATAAAAAGCAATCGCTCGTACTGGCTTCCAAAAATTGACAGGAACATACGGCGAGATTTTGAAACGGATAGAGATTTAAAACTTATGGGCTGGGAAGTTCTGCGTTTTTGGGGCAAAGATATAGAAAAAACCTTGCAGAGCTGCATTGAGCAGGTCAAGGAAGCGGTTTTTTACAAGGAAATTGGGGTGGAGCCGTGAGGTGTGGATTTCTATATTTTCCACTTGGAGTAGACGACTATGCTTAAGTTCATAGATTTGTTTTGCGGGATTGGCGGTTTTAGGCTCGCTCTTGAAGAAAGAGGGCTGGAAACTCATAACGAAGGGAAAATTTAGCATAATGGATTTGACTAAAACAGATAAAACCACATTAGCCGGATTATATATTGCTAAATTCGATAAACAAGCGTTGGAAGCTCTTGGTTTTTCTGGTATGTGGCAAGCATTCAATGTTATTGGATATTCTCTTGGATCAAGTCCAGCATCAATTAAGAATTATCGTGATGAATTTGATAGGCTATTCCCTAATCCACGTAAAGGATGGCAACGCGAATTAAAAACACGCTCAAAGAAAATTTTTGATAATTTTAATTATCTTGATTTTGTACCATTTACCGATTTGATGAAAAGTTTTCTTATTCCAAATTATGAAGAAGAAAAATCAGTTGCTGCTCTTATAAATTCAGATAACAACGAAAGTGTTGCCAAACGGTTAATAACTGGAAAAGCGGCGGAAGAATACTTTAAGATTACTTATCCTTCAATCGTTGAATTTAAAAATTATGATTTGAAAGATACTACTAATTTAGCTTGTGGTTTTGATTTCAAGTTATTTTTAGATACAGATTTCTACTGTGTTGAAGTCAAAGGATTAAATGCAAATAAAGGTAACATTATGTTTACTGAAAAAGAATTTTTTGTTGCTAGTAAACTACAGAGGCAATATTGCTTATTTGTTGTAAAAAATTTTGTAGAAAAACCGTATCATCAAATTTTCTTCGACCCGCTTAATAGCGATCTTTCATTTCAAAAAAATGAAATAATAGTAACACAGATTAATTATTCAGCGTTAATTAAAGTATAATATTATGAAAAAATATATTGATGAATCAATTGATTGCGACAACAAACAATGGGAGTGCTATTTATGTACCAAAGAAGACGATTGGGAATTTTTCTAGTCCTCCTCACACCCGTGCTAGCTTTCGCCGCATTTTACGGCAATCAGAGCGGCACGAATTGGAAAAGCGCAGAGACGGAGCATTTTTTGGCGCACTACCCCGCTGAGCATAGGGAGCGGGCGGCACAGGCAACGGAAATTGCCGAGAGTGTTTATGACACAATAACAAATCGCTATCAAATAAAACTGCCTAGCAAGGTTAATTTGGTGTTTGATAATGCTCTTTACAGCAATGGGGAAGCAAATCCGGTTTATAATATGATGCGTATTTCGCTCACAAATTGGGACTTTAAAATTCGCGGCTCGCATTCTTGGATAAGCGATGTGCTAACTCACGAATTCAACCATTTGGCAAGTATGCAAAACGGGAGCAAAACACCCTTCCCCTGGATTCAAGGTGTGCAAATTTCCAAAACAGATTTTTACAATGAACGGCAACAAGTCCATTTTGCCGGGTACATTCCTTTTATGATCCAGCCCTTTTGGTTTGCGGAAGGTACTGCCCAATTTGAAAGCTATAGAATGGGCTTTGACCACTGGGATACCCATAGAGATATGCTTTTGCGAACTGCATTTTTGGAAAACAAGGTTTTGCCTTTGGAATTCATGGAAGACTTTAGCGAGCAGGCCTTGGAAGCGGAATTAGGGCCATACACACAGGGTTTTGACATGGTTCGCTATATTGCGGAAACTTACGGAGAAGATGCTATTCCGCAGTTGTGGAAAGATATGGGAAGGATATCCAATTTAACTTTAAGCGGAGCTTTGAGCGATAGATTTAAAATTACGGAAAAGGAATTGTATCAAAATTGGAAGGAAAACAGAAAAGGGCATTATGAAAAAATTCGTAATTCGCTCGGAGTACCTATTACAGGAAAAAAAATAACAAAAGACGTTTTTTATAACGAATTTATCTCTTTGGCAAACGGCAATCTTTATGGGCTTTCAAATTTCGGCGGCGATTTTTTTGATGGCGGCGTTTTTGAATTGAAAGACACAGTTCCTACGCCTTTTAAAAAATTCAAATTGAAAAAACCTTATCTTTCGCAAGGGATGAGCATAAGGCAAACACAGGAAGGATTGCTTCTCGCTTATGTGACCTACCAGAACAGAGATAAAAAAGGAAGGCCGTATTTTGACATTGCCATTGCAGATACCCTTGGCAATAATCGTTTGGTCACAAAATTCGCAGATGCTGTTTATCCCGATATTTCGCCGGATGGGAAACAAGTTGTATTTGCCAGGCGAGAACAAAACGGAACAAGATTTTATCTGTCTGTAGCAAGCGCAGACACATTGGGTGATTATAAAGATATTGTTGCTCCAAGCGGAGAGGAATTTAATATTTTCAACCCGAAATTTTCACCGGACGGGAAACAAATTGCATATAATTATTTTGACGGAACAAGCCGAAAAATTGTTTTGTCAAATGATACTATTGCATTTGCGGGTGATGTCCGCAACCCCAATTGGAGCCTAGACGGGAAATTTATTTATTTTTCCGGCGATGAGACCGGGATTTTTAACATATATAAAATGGATTTGCAAACAAAGAAAATAGAACGCATTACAAATGTTTTGGGCGGTGCCTTTTCGCCTGCGGCGGATACGAATGGATTGTATTATGTGGGGTATGATAGGGATGGATTTTCCGTTTATAAAATGGATTCGGCGGGTGTTGTTGTTGATACCGTCAATGACGCCGTAGAGACGGATAATTATCCGTCTCTACAACAACGTCGCATACAACCACAACAACAATCGCCACCCGAAATATCCTTTGCCAATTCCGAAAGAAATTATTTACCCATTCCCAAAATGCCAATCCTTGTGCCCTTGTTCTCCTTTGACGACCGACCACCCGATTTTGGTGCGATTAACACAGGAATTACGGTTCCGAAAATCGGGCTTGCGTTTGGTTTGAACGACCCGCTTAACAAAAATTTTTTCCAAATAGCCGCCTTGCAAGAAATAGACAAATTCGGCGAAGACAGCCAGAGCGATTTATTCGCAAGTTTGGAAAACCGCAGTTTCCCGATTACCCTTAACCTCGCTTTTATGCGAATGAATACACCCTCAAAAGATACCGTGCGTTATGAAGACGAACGTAGCTGTAGCAACTGTGATGAAAATGGTTTGGTCTTAAGCGAATATGCGTCCGAGCTTTACAACGCTTTGTTTGCTGCTTCCTATTCAATTTTCAAAAAAGGAGATTCCCTAACGGTATTTGCCTCTTATGACTGGGAAGCCTTTAATCTTTACCAAGACGGTTTTGGATGGGATTACCATAAAAGATGGCAAACGGGTTTAATCGCCGGTTTTACCGCTCAAGATAGTTTGTTCGCTTTGCAAGGTCTTTATTCTTTTTCCGGTTCGGATTTATATAGGCCAGGAACTTTTGCGGAGAGTTTTTCGGTTAGCGATGCCGGTGTTATCTCGCCTCATTACAGACATTTTAATTTGCACGAATGGGCTTTTTCCGCAAATTTATCTCTAAACAATCCTTTGCAGAAATACGGCAAACTCTCTCTTTCGCTTTTTAGCGGCGGTATTTTGAACTGGCGAAGCACGGATTCCGATACCCTTGATAATTTTTATTTGCACCCTCTTGTTATGGAAGGCTATCCCATCTTGGAAAGCAGCGAGAGTTATTTCCGGCAGGGAACGGGAACCGTTTTGGCGGAAGTCCGCTATAAATTTCCGATTTACAACGACTTCAGAAAAAGATTTTGGATTTTCACCACAAAAAATTTCAATTTTTCGCCTTTTGCACAAATGGGTTCCGCTTGGGAAACTCACCCATTTCCCGAATTGAAGCATAGGGAGAACTGGCTGCGGAGCTATGGCATAGATTGGAATTTGGAAAACCGTATATTCTATTCCGTGCCCTTTAATTTTAATTTCAGGGTAGCGAGGGGTTTGGATAACCCAAAAGATACTAGAATTAAAATTGGGGTTGGGGTATTGTAGCTATATCAATTCATATGTCTTATAAAAAATTCTCTCGTTTACAATATAACAATCATTCAAATCGGTTTCATTGGCGGTTAAAAAATCACCGGGTTTGCCGGAGAAATATTTTTCGGTGTCCCAATAGGTGAATACTTTTGTGAGTTTTTCAATTTGCTTGGCTTTTATTATTTTTTGGTCTTTAGGAAAACATATTTTAGCGAAACGCGAAATGCCCTGTTTTCTTCCGGTAAGCCTATTTATAACAGTTGGCGGATATTCAAAAACTTGCCGGTATTCGTCTTCCATGGCAATATAATTTTTTTCAAATTTTTCGTGCAAAATGGGATACACCTCACCTTCTATGCCTATCATAAAGTAAATATTTTCCTTGGCAATCAAATCCAAATCACCCTCCATAGTGCGAACTGTGATTTTTGTTCCGTCTTGAAATAGGTCTTCGCATTTTGCAAAACCAACCGGTATTTGAAGTTTTTTATAGCGTTTCATTGAAGCAAAATCAATGGGAGTTTGCCCTGCGTAAATTTTATCAAAAGCTACTAAATATTCCTTTAATCTGGAAATTAAATATTCTTCCGAATTTTTCAAAAAACCGCCGGCTTTTTCCAAATTCCCGCCGCCGCTGCCAAAACCTTCGCACAAAAACGCCGCCAATTCATTTGCCATGTATTCTCGGCTGCAACTGCGAACGGAAAGTTTTAAACCATTGCCTATATTTGAGAATACAATACAAGCATCAAGGGATTCAACCTGCATTGCAATATCACTGGAAAAGCCGAGAATATTCGGGTCACATGGTTCCGCTTTGAACAAGGCTATATTTTCTACAACTTCAAATATTTTTAAAGCTTCGGAAACTATGGAAAGTTCCGGCATGGTCAGGTTTGCATTTCTCAATTTTTTTATCAAAGTTTTGTCAAAGTAAACTTCCGATAAATCCCTGTCCAAAGGATGCCGCAATTCCGCGAGTCCGTTTGTATCGGTATAAAGCCCGTAATACAAGGCCGTGCTTATTTTTTCATCTTTCAAAAAATCCGCCGAATCTTTTTCCTTTAACAACATGGAATGAACAAGAGTTGTGCAACTGCCAAGTGCCGGATTGATTTCGCAAAATTCATTTTCGGTTATTTCGCTTATATGATGATCTATAACTGCAAATTTTTTGCAAGGGAATTTCTGCACGTTCCCTGCGCCGTATTGGCAATCAATTGTTATGAGCAAATCCACATCGGGAATTTCTGAAACCAATTCTACTTCTATGCCAAGAGCTTCAATAAATATCGCTAAACTCGGCTTGGTTATTTTTATTTTGCCGCCATAAATTATTTTTGCTTTGCAATTATGCTTCTCAAAATACTTTTGCAAAACATAAGCACAAGAAACGGTATCCGCATCGGGAATATTGTGCATTTGCAAAACTATGTTTTTATACGCAGTAAGTTCGGATAGTTTCATTTTTTGCTCCTTTTTGTTGTTGTCGGCGTTTTTTTTGCTGCCGGTAGTTTCACCGCATTAACAGTGCCCTGTTTTTTTTTCAAAGAATCCAAATACAAAGCCATGGAATCCATTGCATATTCAAGTTTTTCTTTTATATCTCTTATCGAATCCGCTTTACGCATCATTTCAACTTCTATTGTGATTTTTAACGAATCTGTTATACGCACAAGCCCAATTTCCCTTTCAATTCTTATGGAATCGGCTTTTTGCGCCGCCACTTTCCACTCTTTTATCTCCAGGTTCTTTTGTTGAAAAATCATAAATAAAAAGTAAGTCAAACAAACTATAAATGCCAGAATAAGCGTTGCGATAAACGATGTTATTTTCTTTTTATGCCTGATTTTCCAATGCGGCTTTGAACGCAAAAAAGTCTGTTTGAGTTTTTCATAAGAAGTTTCAAAGAGTCTAGGATTAATTTCTATGCCGTTCTTTCTGTTTATGTCCTTAATATCAAGCGGCAATTTTTTGGGATAGGCAAAATCATCCAGCAGGAGCGGAATTATATTTTTATTCGCCTGAATAGCACAGACTAATTCACGGCGCACCCAATCGTCTTTGCGGTCGTAATCCGTTTCGGAAAAACAATCAAAAATACCGGGGCTTAATATGATTAAAAAATCCTTGCATTTCTTAACCCTTTTTTCCAGTTCATTGTCAAAGTTTCCGTTTTCCAAAGTATCTATATCAAAAGAAACGGAATAGCCGTCCATCCTTAATCTATCATAAATAAGTTTAGCGACGTCAAAACCGCCTTTGCGTCTGTATGAAATAAAAATATTGAAATTGGACATTCTAAGAGTAATATAGTAAACGCAGATTTATTCGCTTGGGGAGTGGCTAGTAGGGAGTGGGGAGTGGAAAAAACATGAATTTAAGCGTTTTTCTACTCCCTACTCCCCATTCCCTACTCCCTAAACCAGTTAATCAGCGTTTACTATATTCTTCCTATGCAATCTCAAATTTCAGAGCTTAAAACACAGTTTCAGAGCGAACTTTCGCTGGCTGATTTAAATGAAGAAGCTTCCGTTGAAAATTTACGCCTGAAATATTTGGGCAAAAAGGGCTTGGTTACAGACTTGTTAAAAGGAATGGGAGCCCTTAGCGCAGAAGAAAGGCCTGTATTTGGAAAACAGGTGAACGAATTAAAGACGGAAGTCTCGGAAGCCATAGAACAGGCTAAGGAAAAAGCGAGCGTTTTTGCGATGGGTAAAAAATTATCTGCAGGAAAACTTGACATTTCCTTGCCGGGTGAGGGCTACAAACACGGCAGTACGCACCCGCTTTACGATATTCGCGAAGAAATTATAGATTTTTTCGCAAACATGGGTTTTCATGTGGATTTGGGTCGCGATGTAGAAACGGACTGGTATAATTTTGAGGCATTAAACTTCCCCAAAGATCACCCAAGCCGCGATATGCAAGATACATTTTATCTTTCGCAAAACGCAGTGCTTCGCACACATACCAGCGGTACGCAAATTCACTATATGGAAACCCACAAACCGCCGATAAAAATGATAGCTCCCGGTCATGTATTCCGTGTGGACGCTGATGCCACCCATGCCCCAATGTTCCAGCAGTGCGAAGGCTTGGTTGTGGATGAAAACATATCCTTTGCGCAATTAAAGGGAATGCTCGCCCTGTTCGCCCAAAAGCTATTCGGAGAAAATGTAAAAACCAGATTTCGCCCCAGTTTTTTCCCCTTCACCGAACCCAGCGCAGAATTGGACGTGAGTTGCGTTTTTTGCTCCGGTACGGGTTGCCGCAGGTGCAAAGGCTCCGGTTGGATGGAAATAGGCGGTTGCGGTTCGGTTGCCCCAGCCGTATTTGATAATGTTGGGATAGATTCGGAAAAATACACCGGTTTTGCTTTTGGTTTTGGACTAGACCGCATAGCCATGCTCAGACATCACATACCGGAAATATCGCTGTTAACTTCAAACGACCAAAGGTTTTTGGAACAATTTTGATTTTTTTTAGTTGAGAGTTATTTTTTTTAGTTGAGAATTGAGAGTTGAGAGTTGAGAGTTGTTTGGTTGTCTTTGCTACTGAGATGGAGAGAGACGGAGTTTTTCCGGATGGGATTCCGCAGGGTTTTGATTGTTTGGTGAGCGGGGTTGGTATTTTGGCGACTGCGCTCAGTTTATCCAAAGCGTTTCGGAATAAAAAATATAAGAATGCTATTCAAATTGGAATAGCCGGAGCCTATCGCTCTAGCAGTTTAAGCATTGGCGATGTGGTGGAGGTGGAGAGTGATTGCATGCCGGAATTTTTGCCTTGGGAGCCGAATACGTTTTTTGCTTCCGGTGTTTTGCCTTTTGAAAAGAAATTGAAGAGTGTTAAAGGCGCAACGGTTTTAAGCTGCACGAAAACAGAGGATGTCGGAAATGTTAGGGGAAAATTTGCCCAAATAGAAACGATGGAAGGTGCGGCGTTTTTTGCTGTTTGCAAGGAATACGAGGTTCAGGCCGTTCAAGTGCGAGCTATAAGCAACTACGCCGGTTTATATAATAAAGACGAATGGGAAATTGAAAGGGCCTTGCGTACATTAAGCAACCTTATTCACCACCTTCCTAGGCACAACAAAATCCACGCAAAGAGCAAGCCACACGGAGACCGTGCAAGAAATCAGCGGGTTCCAGGGCCATGAAAAAACTTTGCCCAGCGGCGGCGAATATTTGATAAAAGGAATGTCGTTAAACAAAAACAAACTGAGCATTCCGCACACAACGCCGATTAAAACGGAAAACGAGCGCAAATAAGGAGCAAAAAAGGAGAGCAGAAAAAGCGCAAGCAAAGGGCCTGTGAAAAGCCCGGTAAAAAATAGGGCGTTTTTCAAAAGGGAGCCAACTTGAGACGCCGCAACAAAGGCTGCAAATGTTCCGCACACACCCCAAAGCACAATCCACATTTTTGTTCTTAACATGGATTCTTGCCCCGCAGTTTTGCACAAAATATCTTTCTCGGTCGTGTTTCCCAAAGCGTGAATCGCACTGGAAATACTGCTCATAGCCGCCGCAAAAATTGCCGCTACCAAAAGTCCCGTTAAACCGCGCGGCAAACCGTTCACAATAAAATACGGGAACACATCATTGACGCCGATATTTTCAGGAAGCGAACTTGCATTTTTGACCTTGTAATAAACAAACAACGCCGCTCCGAGCCAATAGAACAAAAGCGAAACAACAAGCCCTAAAACCATGGAAAGCACACTTGATCTGTTTGCCGCCTTAACATCTTTGCAACTCAGATATCTTTGCACAAACTGCTGGTCGCAACCTCTGATTGCAATTTCCAAAACCGCATACACAATACCGGCAGAGAGCAAGGTTCTCGCATTTGACGGGTCAAGTGCGCCGCTAAACCAATTGCTTTTCCCGCTCTCATCGGCAAGAGCAACCAATTCCCCAAACCCGCCGATGCCGTTTACCAAAACGAACAAGGCGAAAATTCCGCCGCCAAAGAAAACCAAAAATTGCATTACATCGGTCCAAACAACAGCTTTAAAGCCTCCATACCAAGTGTATAAAATTGCGGCAACAGAAGAAATCAAAATAGCCGTCCATATGGGAATTTGCAAAATCGGAGCTAGAACCAAAGACGGAGCAAATAACAAAATACCTGTTCTCAAAACCAAGTGCATAGCGTAAAAAACCGCAGCGACTCTGCGCACGGAGCGGGAAAAACTTTTTTCCAAAATTTCGTAAGCACTTTGCGCTCCGCTCTTTCTAATGCGAGGAATAAATATCCACCCCACAACCAAAACACTTAAAAAACTCCCTGCATTGGTCATTATCAAAGTCATATCCACATCAAAAACATCTGCCGGAACACCTAAAAGAGTTGTTGCGCTAACGGAAGTCGCTATTAAACTTATGCCAACGGGAATCCACGGCATTGAGCCGCCTCCGAGCATATAATCCTTAAAAGAACGATTACTCCTTGCGGCGTACAAGCCTATAAAAATAGAGAGGCACCAATATACCGCAAGCACAGACCAGTCTATGGCACCGAACATTACTCGTTTGCCTCTGACATTTCCTGAAATTTATTTGCGATACTCACAAGGAATAATGTTTTTCCGCTCTGTCCGAGTTTATTCCCTATCTCTTTGATTTTATCTTTATTTAGCCATATAGAATGGCTTTTTATGGACAAAGTGTCTCCGTCAAGCAAGTTTTTCGTATTCGTTATAATTTGAGTTGCTATTATTTCAAAAACATTTTCCTTTAAGTCGCCTTTTACGGATAATACAAATTCACCGCTTCCAAGCATAGCTAAATGCTGCCCGTTCCAAGCCTTTTTCACTCTTTTTAGTATTGCCAAAAATTTTTCAAAAACCGCAGCCTTGCCCTCTTTGTTTGAAGGGATGCATTTCAAGAATAAAATGCCAATGCTATCACTGCTGTTTTCCAGACTCTCTATTTCGTGCTCGTAGTAGTTCAAAATCTCGCCCAAACCGTTCGAATCAACTTCTGCCAAAGCATTTTCTTTTTCCTGTTTAGAAATATCTTTACTTTCAATATCGGAAAGTTTAAGCGAAGCACAAGCAATTATGCAAGTTAACACAATCTCATCCGTTATGGAAACCGCTTTGTCGTTTTTGCTTTCAAGCACAATAACCAGCGGATACGAATTATTTTGCATGGGAGGCCCAACGGCAAAAAGAGAACGAAGCTCCAAATTCTCAGGTTCATTTTCATAGAATCTGCGTTGATACGGATCCGTTGAAATTCTTTTTTCGTTTATCACAGAAATTTTTCCGGCTAAAAGTTCATAGAGCAGGCATTTCACATGAATACTAAAGGATACTCCTTTGAAAATTTCTTTTTGCTCGCCTACCGCTTCCACAATTTGCCATTTATCTTTATCCTGCTCATGCGGCATGATGAGCATTAACCTATTAAATCGAAAATTGTCCTGTAAAATTTGAGATAAATTGGCAATTAGGTTTCCCTTTGAAGAAGAATGAAGTAAGTCCGATATGTCTTTCAGCATACCGTTGAACAGACTGTTCTCCTTATCCAATTTGAAATTCCCGTCCATCGTTCTAAGCACCTCTTCCATCAGAGTTGCAAGTTCCAGCAATTCCATGCGTATATCATCGTCAAAGGCATTTTGATCTACGCTATCTATGGTTATGTAACCGCGCAACTTTCCACCGCCGGAAATAGCCGCACCTGCCATGGAGCTTGCCATTAATTCTTCTGTGCTATAAATGTCTATGGGGATTTCATCCATTCCGTTCCAGCTGAACTCTTTTTTTGAAAAGTACCTATTATTCTGTGGTATGAGCAAATTCTCGCTTATACGATAAGGAGAGTTGGGAAGTCTCAGGGTAAAGCTCTCCCCGTTGAATGCCCAGTAACAAACAGAGAGAATGTTGAGATTTTCTTTTTCCAGGTAGCTGCGGAAAAGAGCGAGCATTTTTTTAATAAAAGCATCTTTATTCACAGTTCCTTTTTCATAACATGTCTTTTCCTGTTCAAATCTCTTTACGGCGGAACCTTCTTGGTCAACATTAGCAACAAATTCAACAGGAATGCCCATAGTGTCGGTTACCCTTTGCGGGTTGCCTTTAGGCTCTTTGTGCAAAATTCTGTAATTATAAATCCATGCAAAAATGCAACCTAGAAAGACTGCGAATCCTAAGCAAAAAATAAAAGCAGTAATGGATATATGCACAAAGGAGAATGTAGAAAAATTCACTATTTCAAAATTTCTATTTTTCCGGTATGTTTTATGATACGGCACAAAAAATTTTGGATTTTTGCCTTGAGGCAGGGGCAACTTTTGCAGAGATTTATGAAGAAGAAACCAGAAAATCGTATCTGTCACTGAAAGACAACGCTATAGAAGGGGCATCTGCTTCCATAATTTACGGAATCGGAATAAGAATGCTATATGGAACGGAGGTTCTTTACGGCTTTACAAGCGACTCTTCGGAAGAAGTTCTGCTGAACATTGCAAAAAATTTATCCATAGCGAAAAACATAAAAGGAACCCAAAAAACCGAACTTGGCAAAGAGCAGAATTACATATCCTTTTGCAAAGACAGTTTCAAAGATCCCCGCATTCTGGGTCAGTCATATAAAAAAGATTTTTTGTTTGCAGCAAATTCTGCCGCTAGAATAAGCCCGAAAATTTTGCAGTTGGAAGCCTCTATTGCGGACTCCGTGCAAAATATAAATATATGGAACAGCGAAGGTTTGCAAATTTCCGATAGCAGAGCCAGAACGAGATTTTCCGTGAACGCTACCGCAGCAGAAAATTCGGAACGCACCTCTGCGCACGAAGCTCCCGGCGCACTAGGCGGCTTTGAATTTTTGGATAATTTGCCCGTTAATAAATTGGCAGCCTCCTGTGCGGAAAGGGCACTCAGAATGCTCTCTGCACCTTATATAAAAGGCGGGCAAATGCCGGTTGTTATGGGAAATGCTTTTGGCGGGGTAATTTTTCACGAAGCCTGCGGGCATCCTTTGGAAGCAGAAGCTGTGCGCAAGCAAGCAAGCCCATTTTGCGGAAAATTAGGCGAGCAAGTTGCGCAACCCGTGCTAACCGCCGTGGACGACGGCACTTTAAGCGGAGTTTGGGGAAGTTTGGCGATAGACGATGAAGGAACCCCAACGCAGAAAACGATTTTGATTGAGAACGGAATTTTGAAAAACTTTTTAAGCGACCGTGTGGGTTCTAAGGAACTCGGCTTGCCATTGACCGGCAGCGCACGCAGAGAATCCTATAAGTATGCTCCTGTCAGCAGAATGAGAAACACATTCATAGCTCCCGGCGATTCCACTTTGCAGCAAATGCTCGCCACTGTTGATAATGGGCTTTATGCTGCAAAAATGGCGGGCGGCTCGGTTAATCCCGCAACAGGGGAATTTAACTTTGCGGTTGAAGAGGGCTACGAGATTAAAAAAGGTAAATTGGGCGACGCAGTTCGCGGTGCAACTCTTATAGGGCTTGGTCATGAGATTTTACCTAAAATAAGCATGGTTGGCAACGATTTTGAGCTTGCGGCGGGAATGTGCGGAGCAAGCTCCGGCCATATTCCGGTGACTGTCGGGCAGCCATCTATAAAGGTGGATTCTATTTTGGTTGGCGGGCGTTAGCTTTTGTTCATAACTAAAGCATTTTCCCCATCCGCGTAGTATCCCTTTCTTTCGAATATTTTTTCGTATCCTAATTTTTTGTAAAGAGAAATTGCGGCGGTGTTGCTTTCTTTCACTTCCAGAAAAAAATTCTTAGCACCTAGCCCGGCAAGCTCCCTATGGCAATGCTCCATTAACATTTTCGCCAAACCTTTGCCTCGCTCGGCGCATTTAACTGCAATGGATAAAAGCTCGCATTCGTCGCCCGCCATTTGCCAAATAGCAAAAGATTTTTGTTCCAAAACCCAAGATGTTGAATTAGGACCCCACTGCGGCAAACCGCACTCGCTTTGAATAGCGGAAATCCATTCCAGGTCATGTTTGGCGGCGCAGGGAGCAATCATGATTTTGCAATATAGAAAAAATTGTATATTTATAGTCGTGGATAAAATATTGATTTACGAACTCATGCTCAAATGTGCTGTATTTGTTGTTTTGTTTTTCGGTATTTTTATTCTCTTGTCAAAAAACGAAACTATTAGGAATTTCTGTGTTAGAAATCAAAAGACCGCTTTTATATTGTTATGTATTTTGACTTTTATTTCAATAATCGTGCGATTTGTTATGTATGCAAAAACTCGTTCGCTTTGGCTTGATGAGGCTATGCTTGCAGAAAGCCTTGTGACAAGAGATTTTTGGAACTTGCTTGCAACTCCGCTTGAAAATAATCAAACCGCACCGGCTTTTTACCTTCTTGCGGTAAAATTGATTTGTCTTATTTTCGGTTATGGCGAGGGGGCATTGCGCTCTTTTTCTTTTCTTGCATTTATCGGACTTCTTGTAGCTCAGGCTATTTTGCTAAAAAAACATTTCTGTTTAAACAATATCCGGACTGCGTTTAGTGTATTTTGCGTTGCAACTATACCGGCGTATATGTACTATTCAAATGAGCTTAAACCCTATATGAGCGATGTATTTTTTGTCGTTCTCGTTTTGCTTCTATATTACTTATATAGTTGCGGAAAAATAAAACTGCCGATTATCACAATAATTTACAGTATTATTTTGCTTTTTTCAAATCCCGCTTCTTTCTTTATAGGAGCTATGTATATTGTTGAATTCGTATCTGCCTTTTGCAAAAAAAGAAAGAGAAAAATGTTGCTTGTTGTAATTTTTGGCATGGCAATACTTGCTGTTTTTGCGGTGTATTATTATTTATGGCTTATGCCGGTTGCGAATAACGATTATATGATAAATTATTGGAAAAACGCTGCTGAAATCGGAAGAACTAACATTATGTATATATTCACCCCGAGCCGCTTTTCTTCTAACAGCATGATTTGTTGGCTATTCGTACCTTTTTCATTGCTTGGATTATTTGATTCTTGCAGAAAAAAAGATTTTGTATCTCTTGTGGTTTTGGTTGCCATTATTTTAGCTGCGTTTGCTTCTGTAATCGGAAAATATCCTTTATCAGCCCGGTTGTGGTTGTTTCTTCCAGCTCTTGTTTTTATTTATGCACCGTTTGGCATGATTTTTATTGCAAAAAAATCACTGCTTATTGCATTTTTATTAGCCTTTACAATAAATCAATCCGCTTTCGTGGATTTTTGCGAACAAAGATTATATTATCCTGGTCAAGAAACAAATCCTTTGATAGAATATGTGCAAAAAAATATAAAAGAAGGGGAATTTTTTTATGTTGATTATCATTCGAATTTTGTGATGCGTTATAAAAACAGCTATGGTAGGAATGTATTGGAAGATAACATTATTTGGGGCAACGAGTTGGATGAGGAAACTCTAGGTAACGAAGTTCAGAGGATTAAAGGAAATGCTTATTTGTTATTAAATCGCCATGTGAAGTTGGAGAACAGGCTTGATATTTTTCAAAGATATGGAAAAGTTAGCAAAATTATGGAAGTTTATGAAACTCCGCTTTATTACTTTGAAAGGTAACTTTTTTATTTGTATATTGTTTGCCAATGCCGGAGTCTATCAATTTTAACGAAGCTCCCTTTTTAGGGAGCGAGTTTGAGCATATAAAGGATGCCATAGATTCCAAACATATAAGCGGAGGCGGCAAATACACAAAATTGTGCAATGGCATTTTGGAAAATATAACCGGAACAAAAAAAGCTCTATTTACGCATTCCTGCACAGCAGCTCTTGAAATGAGTGCCTTGCTATTAAACATAGAACCGGGAGATGAGGTAATTTTACCAAGCTATACATTCTCTTCCACAGCGAGTGCATTCGCTTTGCGTGGAGCAAAATTGGTATTTATAGATATTAAGAATGACACTTTGAACCTAGATGAAAATTTGCTCGGACAAGCCATCACCAAAAAAACAAAGGCTATAATCCCCGTGCATTACGCCGGAGTTTCCTGCGAAATGGATGGGATTTTGGATATTGCAAACAAGTATAAAATAGCGGTTATTGAAGATGCGGCACAAGCGGTTGGCAGTTATTATAGGGAAAAAGCGTGTGGCAGCATCGGAGATTTTGGGTGCTATTCTTTTCACGAAACAAAAAACATATCATGCGGAGAGGGTGGCGCATTGCTCATAAACAATGAACGCTGCATTGAGCAAGCGGAAATAATTTTGGAAAAAGGGACTGACCGCAGCAAGTTTTTCAGAGGGCAGGTGGATAAATACACTTGGGTTGATTTAGGCAGTTCCTATTTGCCAAGCGATATGCTTGCAGCTTATCTGTATCCGCAGTTGCAAAATGTTGAGCATATAAATAAACAGCGAACTGAGTTATGGAATAACTATCATAAAAGTTTTGAGGAATTTGAGAATAGAGAAATTGTTAAAAGACCTTTTGTTCCGGCTCATTGCAGGCATAATGCACATCTGTATTATTTGCGTTTTAATTCGTTGGAAATTCGCTCTAAATTTATAGAGTTTATGAATTCTAAAGGCATTATGTGCATATTTCACTATGTACCTTTGCATTCCTCCATAGCGGGAAAAAAATATGGTAAAACGGCAGGTTCTATGAAAAATACAGACCTTGTAAGCGATACATTGGTGAGGCTTCCGCTTTTTTACGGAATGGATAGCCAAAATAAAATTATAGATTGCACGGGGAGTTTTTTATCAAGTTTATGAGTTCCATTAAAACTATTCTTAAAAGTGTGTACAGAAGATTATTCTGTGGGAAGCTCTATTATTTTGAACAACGTTTTGCAAAAGAACAAAAAAACGATATGCGTTACTTAGATAAAGAAATTGAAAAATATGCCTTTGAAATTACACCACCGAGCTTTGAGGAAAACATTGTAAGCAATAGGATTGCATTTTTGGCAACGGAATTATACGATTTCGGCGGGCATACGGAAGTTATTAAGAATATTATAGAAAGCCTTCCTAAGGAATACGAGTGCAAATTATTTTTGGCAAAAAAATACAGAACTTTGCGTTGTGCTCCCGTAAAAATGATAGAAATTTTGCAATATTGCAAAATGGACGGAGTTAATTTTGGCTATGAGAACGATAAAAGGGCTTTATTGAAAATGTTTGGCAAAATAACGGAATTTGCACCTAAAGCTATTTTTGTTTTTATGCATAATAACGATGTTTTTAGCACAGCACTTTTGGCATTGCTAAAAAAATGGACTAAAATCAAAATTTTTTATTCGGATATATGCTCTCATCAATTCGGCATAGGAATGAGCTTTGCGGATTTGATTTTGGAGGGAATGCCCTCAACTGTTTTTATCACGCAAAAATACAGGGGGTTCAAAAATACATCCATGAATTGGATTTGCCATTTGCCCCGTGAAAAATTACCCGTAATAACGGAAAGCGAAGTTTTGGAAATGCGCAAAAAAATATTGCCTCCGGATGCTCTATGCACTGTTAGCGGCGCGGCAGCTTACAAATTCTTTGAAAATGAGGATTCTGCGTATTTAAAAATGATTGAAAGGTTATTGAATAAAAATGAGAATTTATACCATATACTCATTACCGAATTTACTCCAAGGCATAAAAATATTTTTGATTCAATTTTTGAAAATTCCGCCGCAAAAAACAGAATAAAACTTATGAATTTCACGCCGAATTTCAGATTGCTTTTTAAGTGTGCAGATGTATTTATAGACAGTTTCCCGGTTAGCAGCGCATTTACAATGATAGATTTAATGAGTTTAAAAGTTCCTTTTGTCGCAAAAAAAAACAGAGATAATATAGCCTTTTCCTTTCACGAATACTTAACTCCGGATTATCCTTATATGTTTGACAATGCGCAGGATATGGAAACCGGAATAGAGAATTTGTTGTTTAACAAAGGACGCAGAGAGCAGATTGCAAAAGAGAATTTTGAGCATTTTTTGATTTTTTTTGAGGGAAAAAAATATGCAAGCCGTTTAATAGACTTAGCAAATTGCGATGATTTGAGTGAGGTATATGACAAGGAAATAGATGAAACGCAATACAAGGATTTTAAGAAAATGGAATTGCTGCCTTTTCCATATGGGTTGAGTTGATATGAAAAAGGTTGCCGTTTTGCAATCAAATTACATTCCTTGGAAAGGGTATTTTGATATAATTTCGCAAGTTGATGAATTCATATTTTATGATGATGTTCAATATACAAATGGAGATTGGAGAAATAGGAATAAAATCAAAACGGATAATGGTCTTTTATGGTTATCTGTTCCTGTTGGAAAATCGGAAAGTCGTTTGATATGCGATGTGAATATTACAAGCCATGATTGGCAAAAAAAACATTGGCAAAGTATTATGCAATTTTACAAAAAAGCGCCTTTCTTTGAGGAATATAAAAGTTTTTTTGAAGATTTTTATTTGAATAAAGTTCATAATAATTTATCGGATATGAATATCGGTTTGATAAAAAAAATATGTTCGGAAATTTTGAATATAAAAACGAATTTCAAAGATTCAAGAGAATTTAATTTGCAAGGAAAAAAGGAAAACAGGTTGCTGGAATTATTGGAAAAAACAGAGGCATCTCTTTGTTTAGCCGGACCTGCAGCAAAAAGTTATATTGATGAACAGCATTTTGCTGACAAAAATATAGAACTCAAATGGATGGATTATTCCGGCTATCCTGAATACAAGCAGTTATTTGGAAAATTTGAACATGCGGTTTCCATTTTGGATTTAATTTTCAATGTCGGGAGCGATTCGCCTTTTTATGTTTATGGGTGGAGAGCCACTTGAAAAAACTTTTTTTATAAAGAAATTTTTCAAATTCTTTGCCGCTCATCGGATAATCGGCAAAAATTTTTTTCCGTTTTTTTAGCATCTTCGGCAGATTACGCAAAATATCTATATACGCTTTTAACCTCATAAAAAAATAACCCCGGAACGTACATAATACCATAGATAGAACTTGGAACAGAAAAATCTGCGGACTATACTTTAACAAAGTTATCAAAGGATAATGCTTTATTTTCAAATAAAACTTATTTCGTTCCGCAAAATACATTCTTTGAGCGGAATGTTGCACTATGGTAGCACAGCCCTTATGCCTTATTTTAGCTTTAGGCAGCATCCAAATTTCCACTCCCATTCTTTTTGCCATAAGCGATAAATCTACGTCCTCATAAATCAGAAAAAAATCTTCGTCAAAACCGCCGATTTTATTAAACAATTCTTTATTGAATACCGCACCGCCACCGCAAGCAGACATGATTTCTCTTTTATCTGCAAATATGGCATCATCTGCTTCCAAATCTTCGTATTTGTAACCCAAACACCAGGGGTACAAACAATCTCCGCCGGAATCTACTTTTGTAGGTTCGTCAAAATTGACCATTAAAGGGGCAAATACAAGATGATTTGTTTTTCTTTCCGATATGCCTTTTGCAATCTCTGCAAGGCAGTTATTTTCCAGCATTGTATCGTTATTTAAAAAGAAGACCCATTCACCGAGAGCATAAGGCAAGGCACAATTGTTTCCACCGGCAAATCCTAAATTACTTTTATTTTCGACCGTTTTTACTTTCGGATAATTTTCTCTTACCCAAAGAACAGAAGAATCTGTAGAATTGTTATCCACTAAAATAACTTCAAAATCCGTAAAGTTCTGGTTAAATATGGAATCCAAACATTCTCGCAGATGATGTTTTCCGTTATAGTTCAAGATAATTATGCTTATCAGCGGCATTTACTCCTCAAAAAATATCTTTTCAATGCTTCAAACAATAAAAGGAATCTGTATTTAAAGATAAAAAAAATGGAGTTTGAACTGCTTTGGTTGCGGGGATCAATATTGCTTGCTACATCTGCATGCCGCCTATATAAAACCAGGGGTTCTGAAATGTATATAGAAGAAAATTTTAATTCCGACATTGAACCCAACCAAAAATCGTGTGATAGAATATTTCTTGGAATTGGCAAAACAAAATTTTTAATATTTTTTGTAAATGCAAACAGACAGCCGCGATAAGACGATTTTCTGGTAATATTCCTCCAAAATCCTTTTTTATAACACACGTATTCGCTCAGCATATACAATTTTTCCATATTATCGCCCACAACCCAAGCATTGCAGATTACTAATCTATCTTTATCTAAAAATTTAAGCATTGTTTTTATCTTCTCGGGGTACCAAAAGTCATCTTGATCGGAAAGAAAAATATAATCACCGTTAGCATTTTTCAGAGCGTTTTCGAAATTTCGAGTGATAAAATAAAATTTGTCCGTAATATTAGACTGCAAATAAAAAGGAATCTTAACGTTTTGTCTATGATGTTTAAAAATTTTTATCCTTTTATCATTAAAATTCTCCAAAATTTCCAATGTTTTATCGGTAGAACCGTCGTCGGAAACAATAAGTTCATCATTTTCCGCAAGCTGCGGTAAAATAGACTTTACCTGCTCTTCAATGTATTTTTCTCCATTGTATGTAGCCATGCAAACTGAAATCATTTTCCCTACTTCTTCCTCATATATTTACGGTTTTTGTTTCCACCAACAGCGTTCAAAATATTTTCGCAAACAAGATTTTTCAGGATTCTTCTTGTTGTTGCTTGAGAGCGGCCTATTATCTTTATTGCAATAGCAGTATTTATTTCTCCGTTTTTATCTACGTATGCCAGTATCTTTTCTGTATATTTTTTATCATTCGTATATTTTCGGTTTTTCTTTCCGCCTACAATATTTAAATTTTTTTCATAAACAAGTTTTTTTAATATTCTTCTTACGGTCGTTTCAGGGCGATCTGTTATTTTTGCTGCAATTGCAACATTTATTTCATCATTTTTTTCTACGTATGCTAGTATCATTTCTGCGCATTTTTTATCGCTCAAAATATCGCTCATTTTGGATTTATCGCTCATTTTATCGTTCAAAATATCGCTCATTTGGGGGTTGTCAATTAAAACATCATTTATTTCGGATTTATCGCTCATTTTATCGCTCATTTGAGGTTTATTGCTCATTTTATCGCTCAAAATATCGCTCATTTTAGATTTATCGCTCATTTTATCATTCAAAATATCGCTCATTTGGGGGTTGTCAATTAAAACATCATTTATTTCGGATTTATCACTGAAAACAATCGGTATAAAAGTCTTAAAAATATCGTCTTCAACGAGCGTAGGTTCTTTACCGGAGTATATTTTTGTAAAATTGTACAGGTTTCTTACACCGGAACCAAGTGAATCAGCTCTTCCTATATTTACGAAAAAATTTGCAAGAATAGGATTTTTAGGATATGGGGTAAAATTTTTAGGATTTATAGCTCCATAATATTTAGGCAAATTCCAATTTTCCGTTATTATTTTATCTTTTTCAATTATAATTTTTGCCGGAAATGCGCTTGAATATTCTCTATGTACAAGGCTATTGCTAACTATTTCCCTAGCTATTTTTGAACGAATGCTCACAGATTGCCCGTCCATTAGGTAAAAACGGTCAAGCGTGTGCTTAGCTATAAAATCAATAAGCTGCTCGTATGCGTCAATGAGATTTGTATTTACAATGAGTCGGTCATCGTATCTATCTAAATTTTCTTTGCGGCATATAGCATCTGTCAAATAGTTTGCCGTACAGGAACGAATAACTTCTTCTTTTCCAAACAATAAAACAGCAGCCAAATTAAAACCAAATTTACCGGTTTCCCTGTCTTTTTGATAAAGGCCTGCGCTTTTCAATATATCCATATCAGACATAGCTTTCCATGGATGGTCCGGCATTCGGCTTTGAACTAAAAGACGAACCTTAGGCATAAGCCTCTTAAATTCAAAATCTTCTTCCTTTGCATAAGGAAAAAGCTTTCGCTCCGAATATTCATGAGATTTTCTCAAGTGCAGTTGCGAGATGCTATCTGAATTTTTACTTACATCAATATCTCCACCTTCTGCACGGTCATATATTTTCCCAGCAAACATAACAACCTGTGAATTTACCGGAATATAAACCCATAAAAGCAATTTACCGTTTATTTCAATTTCTTCTAGAGAAGAAAACTGCGTCGGGCTGAATCTCTGAGGGTTATTTAATGTGTGGATAAAATTATTTTTTATATCGGTTACCGAATTTTTATTTACGCCAATAATTTTTCTGTTATCGTCAATTCCAAGTACTATATGCCCACCATAGCGATTTGAAAAAGATGACACTGTTTCAAAGACGCTATTCGTCAAACCGGTTCTGCAAAGTTTAAACTCTACAGTTAAACCCTCTCCTTTTGAAATGATTCGCTCTAATTCTTCCTTGGTCATAACTTGTTCAAGTTCCTAAATGCAAAAAGACATGGCAAATATAGTAAATTTCACTGTTGTCCCACAAAAAAACATGAAAATCGTATCGCACCGCATATTTCACGGCTATTTATTCACAATCAGGTTAGAAATTGCATACAAAGGATAAATATCAATATTTTCGTATTTTCCAAAATTTTCCAAAGAGGTTCTAATTCCTGATTTGCTGTTTTTCTCCTGCATGAACAAACGCAAACTAGGCATTGAGCCTTTTAAACCGGATTTTACTTCAATGGGAATTATTGAATCGTTTTTTTGAATCACAAAATCAACTTGAGCATTGCTCTGTTTTTTTTCTCTGTGCCAATAATATAACTGATAAGGTATATAATAGGAAGATGATTTTAATATCTCTAAACCTACAAACATTTCTGCCAAAGAACCCATATTTATTGTTTTAAAATCATCGGCTATTGCTATTTGCGAAGCATCAAAATTCAACATTCGCAAAAACATTCCGGTATCCAAAAGTAACATTCTTCTGCGTTTAAAATTTGCACCTGCCCCCAAAGGAATGCCATTTGCAGAAGTATGAGTAACAGGAATCACCAAGCCTGCCATTATTAGCAATTCCAAAGATTGTTTAACTTGCGAGTTATTGAGCTCGGCTACTCGTTCATAGACAAATTTTCCGTCAATTTGATTGGCAACCGATTCAAATACATTTTCAATATGGGTAGAAGGTAGCCTTTTTTTATATTTTGCAAAATCGCTTTTAAATGAAATCATTAAATCATCTATTGCCATTTGACTCTGCAAAAAACTTTTTGTTTCGGTATATTTAACAATGGCTTCCGGCATCCCGCCTATTATAAGGAAGGTTTTCAGTAATTTATTCAATTCCTTATGTATAGGTTCGGATAATGGATTTTTTGAATTTGCCTGTCTATAAGACTTGATTAAAAGAGCATTTTTTTGCGAAAGCAGAAATTCTTCAAATGAAAATGGATATAGATATAAAGACCGGATTCTTCCGACAGCAAAAGAAGCCATTTCTTCTATGGCAAATTCCAATAATGAGCCGGCTGCAATTAAATGCAGTTCCTGATATTTTTCGTAAAAATATCTGAGTTTAGCCAATGCGGATGGGCAACTTTGAATTTCGTCAAAGAATACAAGTGTTTTGCCGGCTATGATTTCCGTTTTATAAAAAAGCGAAAGCTGCCTGCATATCTCCTGCGGGGAGTGAAATTTTTCAAAAAAAACATGGACATCCTTGTCGTCTTCAAAATTTATTTCCACATAGCTTTTGAAAGATTTTCCTAAATTGCGAACAGCAGAGGATTTTCCTACTTGTCTGGCTCCTCGCAAAAGCAAAGGTTTTCTGTTGCTTTCCTTTGCCCAAGAAAGCAAAACAGAATCTATTTTTCGTTCAAAATAAGCGTTTTTTTCCATAAAAACTATACTAAATGCAAAAAGTCAAGGTAAATATAGTAAATTTAATGCAAAAAGTCAGGGTGATTTTTTGTTTAACACCCAAAAACAACTATTTTTCTACCAGCCTCATCTACTTCCTTTACATACAATTTCTCATCCCAGCTTCTATCGGTATCCCTGTCAAAAACTACAAGCCAACCCTCTTTTGTCCCGCACTTATCCATATATTTAGAAAGCTGAACCAAGCCGTCTGGAACGCTATTTTTGTCCTTCAATATTTTTAACTCAATCGGATATTTTTGATTTTCCCAAACAATGCAAATATCCGCACGCTTTGCACCGAGTGCCATCTCTCTGATTATCTGGCCACCGCCGTTGATTACTCGTTGCAAAAAAGCCTGAAAAACCAAATGAGGCGCAGCTTCTTTGTATTCATAGAAGCCTTCCTCGTACAAATCCACCCATATTTCGCTGTTTTCACGCCAAAAACTTTGGAAATCTTTTAGCAAATAATTTATATCTATTTTGTTATTCGCAACATATTTTGGAAGATTAAAATCCGGCTTGCTGTTTTTGATTGCCTCCTGCGCTGTTTGATTTATGGCTCTTATTATCACCTCCGCATAAATCGGATTGGAGGGTTCAATCTTTCCATCAAAATCTTTTATCAAACCTAAATCTTTGGCATATAGGTAATTGTCGGTTGTTCTGTCAACTTCTTCACCCAAAATCAATGGCTGTATCACTTTGCGAACTCTTTCCTCTTTTAACCGCTCCATAAGCGAATCGAAATGTGTTCCCCTGGTGATAATTATATTGTTTATCGCAATTTCTACCATCTCTTGTGTTATGGGAATGGAATAATCTTCTTTGCATATTTTTTCTACACATTCCCTTGCAACCGCATTCACAAGCCAAGGCTGTCCCTGTGTTTGTTCAAAAATATAATCCACTGCATGAGGCTCGAAAATTTGATTGGTCTCTGTTGTATGCTGGCTGTAAAGTTTCACCACATCTTCTTTTGTGAAATTTTTCAAAGTCATGGATTCCGATACTATGTTAAATGGGCTTGCACTTCCTAGTGTTGCGGAATCATCTCTTGTGTGAGACTTGTAATCCCGAATGTTTCTCATTCCGACTAGAGCTATGCAACGAACAAAGGGGATTCTTTCTCTAGAAACATAGCCGTCTCGCAGTTGTCTTAAAAAAGAGACTAGGGTTCCGTTATTAAGGCAGTCTGCTTCATCGAAAAAAACTATAAGCGGTTTGTCTAGGTTTCTGCAGTATTCAACAAATGAATTTTTCAAAACATTTGAATAATCACCATAATCCGCATTTTTTGCAAAATCAGCTGGCAAGCCGATGTTTGTTATGGCTGATTTTATAGTTTTTACAATAGCTGGAATACCTTCTTTTGGTTCTGCTATTCCCTGCACTCCTTCCAAGGAACAATATAAAGCATAGTATTTGCCTTCTGCTTCTATTTTATCCACCAGATTCCATAAAAGCGTGGTTTTCCCGCTCTGCCTAGCGGCATGGATAATAAAATAATACTCTCTATCTATTAATCTCACCAAATCTTTGCCTATATCGCGCAAAGGGTCAAGCATATAATGCTTGCTTTGATGGCAAGGTCCGGCAATGTTGAAATCCTTTTGAGGCATTGGGTAAATATAGAAATTCAAAGTTTTTTTTCTATATTTAATTCCTAAATGTCGTTTTATACGGAAAAGTTATACAAGAGAGCCTCTAGGCCATCTCTGCAAGGCTTTGGTAAAAGCAAGGAGGTGGAATGAAATCGTATGATTATTTGATTGTAGGAACAGGTTTTTTTGGAGCTGTTTTTGCAAGGTCGGCAAAAGATAAAGGCAAAGAGGTATTGGTTATAGATAAAAGAAATCATATAGGCGGCAATTGCTACACCGAGAATATAAATGAAATTAATGTTCACAAATACGGAGCGCACATATTCCACACAAGCAACAAAAATGTTTGGGAATTTGTAAATCGCTTTGCGGAATTCAATAGATACACACACCAAATAACGGCGAATTATCGCGGGGAATTTTACAGCCTCCCGTTTAATATGAATACATTTTATCAACTATGGAAAATAAAAACTCCAGCCGAAGCAATGGATAAGATAAATGAACAAAAATTTAACGATGAGCCGAAAAATTTGGAAGAGCAGGCCTTAAACCTTGTGGGTAAAGATATTTACGAAAAATTGATAAAGGATTATACGGAAAAGCAATGGGGCAAAAAAGCGACCGAATTGCCGGCATTTATTATAAAACGCATTCCGCTTCGCTTTACTTTTGATAATTGCTATTACAATGATTCATACCAAGGCATTCCCATTGGTGGCTATACCGCTCTTTTTGAAAATATGCTGAAAGGCATAGAAGTTCGTTTGAATGTTGATTACTTAAAGAACCGCGAAGAATTTAATTCATTGGCAAATAATATAATTTTTACAGGTTCCATAGATGAATTTTTTGACTATCGTTTCGGTGCTTTGGAATACAGGAATTTGCGATTTGAGACGGAAATTTTGGAATGCGAGAATTTTCAAGGTTGTGCCGTTATGAATTATACCGATTCGGAAACAGCATTCACAAGAATAATAGAGCATAAGCATTTTGAGCAAACGCAGTCCTCAAAAACCGCAATCACCAGGGAATATCCGACAGATTGGGAAATTGGCGATGAAGCGTATTACCCTGTGAATGATTTAAAGAATAACGATTTATATCAAAAATATTCGGAGCTTGCGAAAACTTTGGGCAATATTGCATTCGGCGGCCGTTTGGGCATGTATAAATACTATGATATGGACGATACCGTAGAACAAGCACTTGGATTGGCAAAGAAGGAATTGAGATGAATTAAATCATTTCCTCACCATTTTTCTGAAAAGTTCAACAAAATACTTGAATTCCTCTGTTCTGAAGAAAAATATAAAATAAACCGTCATAGCAACAGAAATAGACACTACCGCTTTACCCGCAAACAATTCAACAAAACTGTTTATATACAAACTCAAAGCACAAGATGTCAGCATAGCAAAAATTTGAATAGCATACATTTTTAAATACCTAGCAATGCTAGTCACAAAAATATGTTTATGGGCTATATATGCCTCAACCCAAATGTTAATAAAAAAGGTATTCGCCAAAGTTCCTATAAGTACTCCTAAAACTCCGTATTCGTGTACCAAAAATATGGATAAACTTAAATTAAATATAATCTCAATAATCGGTTTATACATATCCGGGCGAAAAATTCCGGCATCGTTTTTGAATATAATCACGAGCCAGCGATTTTGCATAAAAAAGAAATTAGCGACAATTACATAAACTATGGAATTTGACAAAAGATAATTTTGCCCAACCCAAAGCTCAATAAAAGGATTCATTAAATTTACAAGGCAAACCGTGCTTATGCCACCAATGCAGAAAATTAAAAATGCCATTTTGCGAAATACAACGTAAACTTCTTTTTTTTCTAAAGTTGCAATAGCATTGCCAATGCTGGCGTCTGCCCCAATTATGAATAGATTGCAAAACGTTGTTACAGTGCCAACTATTAACGTATAGTTTGAATAAATACCCACAGCTTCAATACCGACGAATGCGGAAATTATCAAAAAATCCGTGCCTAATATTACAACACCGCCCAATTTATGGAAAAATAAAATGAAAACATTGCTCCAAATTTTTTTTCTTGCGGAAGAAGATAAATCAGCAGCTTTTTCTTTAATGTAGATAAATTTTCTGTTTGCAAGCATAAATATAATAATGGAAATAGCAACAGTTCCTAAAATCCTTGCAAGCAAAAAAAGCATATAATCTTTTAATTGCCAAAGAATGATAATTTGCACAATAGCAACTATTGTATTAACAGCAAAATCTATTGATGTCGTTAAATATTTATTTTGCGTTTCATCTATAATTGTTCTTTTATGCGCAAAAAAATAACCTATAGCGGAATTTGCCAAAAAACACAAAAAAACATGGTAAATATTCACAGAAATTGTGACTTCTCCTTTCATTAAATACGGCAAAAAAGGAAGCATTAAACAGCCAACGAAAATTACAAAAATTCCGATAAAAAAATAACATCTGCGATAAAACGCAAGAATTGATTTAATTTGTTCAGTATCGTTTTGTGCTATAGGTTTGTAGAGTGCATAAGCTATTGCCATGCCAATGCCCATTTCGGCAAGCGAAAGAGTATTCAAAATATTCAGAAATAATCCATTGAGTCCCAAATATTCCGCACCGAGAGTTTTTATAAATATAGTACGGCTTACAAAAGCAAGTGCTAAAGTAATGAACTGCGTTAAAAGCATTATACTTACGTTACGTATGGACTTGCGAGTGCGCATTATTCTTATATTTAATTTCCTATTTTATAAAACTTACACTTCAATTTATACAACAAAATCAATAATAAATGTAGCCTAAATTTCACAAAATAAAATAAAATTCTTCTTTTCAAAGGAATATTCGATGGATTTATTTTTTTTCCCAAACAATTAAAATAATCCATATTTAAAATATCTCTGACTTTTTCACGTAAAACGAAAATCGGTTCTTTGCTACCGGCTAAATTCATAATGGAATGCAATAAGAAACCGTAGGTCAAATTCGGATGTTTGCGGTATTGTTGCGGTACATACTCAAAAATCCTTATTTTATCTAATCCTCGCAATACCTCTACATAATCCAAAACAAGTTTAGGATTATAATTCTCCGTTAGTCCCTGTGCATTATGTACATAATGATAATAAGCGTTGTGCTCAATTGCAACGTTTTTTGCCTTTAACAAGACCTCTAAAAAAAACAACCAGTCTTCGGAATAAGTTATTTTTTCATTGCTAAAAATATTTTGTTCGTCCAAAAATATTCTTTTGAATAAAGCTATTTCAAGGGATGCCAATAATATATCCTCTCTAATGCCTTTCCCATACACTAAAAATAATGGCAGAATAAATTTGCGGATATCGGAATTTTCATAAAGATTGTTCAGATTTTGCGGCATTGTCTGCACTCTTTTTTTCTTTCCGAATTCGTGTATTAAACCACTCAAAACAATATCCGCATTATTGGAACATTTAAGCATTTGTTCATAAGTATTTGACTCTATGAAGTCGTCCGGGTCAACAAAAGCTATATAATCTCCATTTGCAAATTTTCTTCCATAGTTTCTCGTAGCCATCGATCCTTGATTTTCTTTCCTTTTGAATAAAATCCGAGAATCCTTTTCTGCGAATTCTCGGCAAATTTCCGAGCTGTTGTCTGTAGAACCGTCATCTACAAGGATAATTTCAATATTTTTTTCAGTTTGTCGTAAAATAGAGGTTATGCTTTTTTTCAAAAAAGACGCTTTATTGTATATCGGCACTATAACGCTGACTTTAGGTTTATTTTCGTAATTCATTAAATAATCTCTCCCATTCATTTGCTATAATTTTAACATCGAATTTTTTTACGCTTTCAATTCCGCATAATGCCATTTGGTTTCGTAAATTTACATTTTCAATCAACATTTGTACCTTTTCTGCCATCGCATTTAAGTTTCCATATTCCGTTATGAAACCGTTTTTTTCATTATCTATAATATCGCTAAGAGATAAATACGAATCCATTGCCACCGGAACACAACCAAAACTCTGAGCCTCTGCAAGTGTCATTCCAAATCCTTCGAAACTTCTTATGCTTGTTTGCAGCAAAATAGAAGCTTCTTCATAATACGGCTTTGGATTGCGAAAACCTTCAAAGCTAATTCTGGGTAAATACTTGGCTTTATCTTTCAATTTTTGCAAGTCCGGTCCATCTCCTAAGAAAATCATATTCCAATCTTTATATTTTTCACAGAGAATTTCCCATACTAATAATGCCAAAGAAGGTTGTTTTTGATTTTCTTCCATTCTGGCAACAAACAAAATCTTCTTTTGTTTATTTTTTAAGCAAATTGAATTTTCCAAAATCAAAGGATTGGCTATTGCTCTTAATTTGTTTAAATTTTTTTGCGGCATCAATTTTTTATATTGTTCAACAAATTTTTGCGAAAGCAAGACTACAATATCTGATTTTCCGTATGCGATATTTCTCTTTCGCAATTCTGCGATTCTTTTGAAAAAACATACAAAAATTTCGGGAAACATTCTGTTTTTCAAACTAGTTTTGTAATAATTTAGCATTAATAATGAAAAATGATGGCATTGAATTAATTTTGTTTTTGTGCTTTGCTTTGCGGAATAACACAATTTAGAATATTCAAGTATTTGAAATTGCTGATTTATGAGAATATGTATAGTTTTGCTTAATAGCAAATTTCGCAAAAATTCAATGTTGGATTTATTTTCAATGTTTTGTTTATTTGGAAATTCATTGGATTCTAAATTAGTTTTAGAATTGAAATTGAAATCAAAATCATTTTTTTCAAAATATGCTACAAAAATTTTATGCCCTTTACGACTAAATTCATCTATAAGAATGCCAGTTACGGTTTCTACCCCACCTCCGAACGGAAATCTTTCCAGCACAAATAATATATTCATAATTTTGTCTCTTCTCTTTTAAAACTGAGACTAAGCATGACCCCCATTAACCATGGATCAAAACCTCTAGATGGCGATGCATCAAACATCATAAGGGAAAACATAACAATAAATCCTCCCAATAATCCGTAAACGAAGCTCTCTTTCGGAAATTTTGCCAAATAACGAACAGCAGAAATTAAACAAATTGCAACAATAACGGTAACATGCAACAAACCGATTATACCGCTCTCTGCGAGTATATTTAAGATTTCATTATGAGCAACCGGCAAATACGGTAGTTTTTCTATCCCGGGAATTTGGGGCATGGAATTTAAATATTTTGTATGTATCTCCAGAAATGTCCCCGGGCCATGCCCCCATATTTTATTAGCAGAAAAACAATCCAAAGCGGCAGCCCAAGCCGTTAAGCGACCTAAATTACTGGAATCTAATTTGCCGGAGATAATAAAATTCATATTATTTACTATAATAAGATTTTGAGGCAACAAGTGCCATATTCCGACTAATAGAATAAATAAAATTAAAACACCGGTTATGCTTAGCATAGTTTTTTTCAATATGGAAATTTTTTCTGATTTTAAAAATATATTCATGCATAAACCCAACGAACCCCCTAAAATCATTCCTATGATTCCAAGCCTTGTCCCACTTATTAAGATTGCGCAAAAAACACAAAGTGTACAAATTAACATGAGCCATAGCTTGCATTTTTTTTGTACACAAAAATCAACAAATCCGATTGTCCACAAAACAGCAAGCAAAATTGCGTAATTTGTTGCAAAACCAGTAGGTCCGCTTATACGAGTCGGATTATATAACAATTTTTCAAAAAATCCCCATACGATTAAATAGCCTCCATAAGAGCAAATTATGAAAAGAATTTTTTTTCTATTCCATTTTACAAGTGATGTCCATAAAAAAACGGAAATTAAAAGACTCGTAAGAATTAACCATGAATATATACTGTCTTTATATGGTCTAACAATCAACAAAATTGCGTAATACGACAAAAACCAGAATATAATAAGCCAAAATTGCCAAGCCATGTTTTTACTGCGAATTGCATAAAAAAAACACAGCAATGGGGCAGCTATATAAACGAGATAAAACGAGATATACATCTCCGGTTGATACGTAACCATAAATGCACTGGAAAAAAGAACGGCTAATATGCCAACTTCCGGTTTGTCAAAAAGCAAAAATAAAAAAACACCGAATAAAAGTACAGCGCAGATTAATATTCCGAGAATATGTCCGTTGCCTCCGAGCAGGAATATTACTGTAACAAAAAATACGAGCAGTAATAAAGCAAACGTTTGAAAAAAACTCATTTAATCAGGCCCAATATTTTTCTCACATTGTCTCTAGTTTTTGCATCACATTCTAATTCCCCGTAATATATATTCTTAAGAAGCAGAAATATATTTACAAAAACAAAGGCTAACATCGCCGCTCCCACCGCCCACGTCACCCTCTTAGGCTTGCTCTTATAGTCTGCCAAATAAGCATCCTGCACAACTTGTATTACCGGCAAATTTTTTGCGGCGTTGCCTTCTTCCATAACAATATTGCCTTCAACCATCTCAAGCATTGTAAAAAGTCTTCTCAAACCAGTCTCCAGCTTCTCACGTTCTATCATTTTTTCCACAGCCCAATCGGAATTTATATAAACGGATTTCTTGCTTGGCAAATAATCTTCTGAAAATTCGCCGCGCAGTTTTTGCGCCTCCCTTTCCAAAATTTCCCTCCTTTTGCGAAGTTCAGCCGCAGTGGAATTATCCGACCCGACTCTGCTCTCGTTGATTCGCAAATTCTTTATCTGCTCTTCATAACTCGCAAGCGCAGTTATTGTTAATTTTAATTGTGATTCCAAATCGAGCAGATTGTTGTCCCTGTAAAACTTAATCAGAACATCGCTTAGGGAATCGGCAGAAGCTACAATGCTCTGTTTAAAGGAATTTAACTGCTCTATCGTTTGCAAAGCCCGTTCTCTTCGGAGTTTTATGTATTTTGCGTTTGCCTCTTGAACTACAAAGCGAACTAGGTCGCGAGCCAATTCATTGTTTTTTGCTTCATATACGCAAAAAACAATTCCCGTTAATTCATCAACATCTATTTTTATGTCTTTGCTAAATTGTTTTAGCAATGTTTCTTTATATTTTGCGCCTTTATATATTGTGTCTAATCTGAACTTTTCTATGGTGGCTAACTGAACATCGCGACCGTGAATTATATCCAAGTATAAATCTTCATTCTCCTGACCGGCCATAGGTATAAGGGAAGAGCCGAGAGAACCAAGCACATTAAACGCTGAAACGTTTTTTAACAGAGAATTGATGCTTGTTGTTTGGGAGCCTGTGTCTAAAAGTATCCTGATTTCGCTTTTATAATAAGGCGGTAAAAGCCATGCTATGACAAAACCGAGAACACCGGCAAGAAAAGGAATTCCGATGGAATATTTTTTTCTTTTTAACAAAAAAATCAGAATTTCGGTAAGAGACATAACACCTCTAAGGCCACCTGAAAACCACCGGTATGGTATCCAAAGCCGGAAGTGCGTGCAAAAATGACCTGAATGCGGATTCGGTTGCTGCCCTTGCCTGATCTCTTATCTCCCGATTCCTTCTTACGTCAAGACCTGTTTCAAACTTTTGTTTTGCCTCCAATGCAAATTGATCACTCGCGTCGTATTTATTGAAAAAACCGTTCTTGTGGTCATACACCTCTGCGGTTTCAGGATATATCTCATGGGAGATAATTTTTATCGGCGGAAATTTTATGAACAAGGTATCGGAACGGGTAGTATCAATTTGAATTTCATTGCAGTGAATGCCCAGCTTTATCGAGCCGTCTATTACAGCAAGCATTTTCTTTTCGGTTCCGGGTATCGGAATGCCGAACACCTCCTTGCTGCTCACATCCTTCATCACAGAAGTGTATCTGTAATGAAGGGAAACGAACTCCGCTACAGGGAAAACCTGGCGTACGGTGGTATGGATGCTTATCTCTCGCTGCGACGCTGCGGCATCACCGCTACCGCCTGACGGCCGCCCAAGCAGAAAACCTATACAACCCACAGCTAAGGCGAGCAGTATAACTAAAATGGTCGTGAATCTAAACATATCAATAACTCGCTATTATGAGAACCGTTGCTACAATGCTTAAAATAGAAGTTACAAATAGCGTAACATCTTTTACTTGCTCATATACGGATCTCGGTATTTCAATAAAATCTCCGGGCAAAATTTCGCCTGCCGCCCAATCAACGGAAATTTTCTTTCCGTCTCTCATAACAGAAACCCTACTTAAACTGCCCGTTATTAAGGTTACCCCGCTTGCCGCCACATAATCTGCGGCGTACATTGATGAATTATAAGGTACCTTTCCGACTGCAGCCACGGCTCCGCCGACGTATACGTATGGAGCTTGCATGTGAAACCCGATTTCATTTAAAGGTTCGGGCGAAAAACCGTCTATTTTGTCAATGCCAATCCACCTTGTAAAACCGTCTTCCGAATTTTTTATGCTTATCTCCGTAAAACCATTATCCGTATTTATGCCGGCTTCTCTTGCGTATTCCTTTAGTGTGCGGTTGGGAATGTACGGAAGTGTCATGGTTTTCCCCGCATGCGTTAAATAGACGGTTTGCCGCCACTCCTTGTGCGGAACTTCTACAATGTCTCCGACTTCCAAAAGGATATTTTCCGCCGTAGCTATGGTATCGCCTTTGCGATATACATAAATGCTGTCTCTGTTTGCATAAGGTTTAAAATTCCCTGTTAAATAAATTGCATTCCTTGCCCTTGCTTGTCCGCTCACTACAACCTGCCCGGGGTTCCATACCGCTCCTTGAACACTAACAACAAAACGGCGCAACTGAACCAAATGCACTTCCGTAAATCTTTTGTCGTAGCGGATTTTCAACTTTTCCAAAATTTTTTGCTTTGCCTCAAATAATTTTAATCCGCTCACTTCAACAAGCCCGC
This sequence comes from Fibrobacteria bacterium GUT31, assembly GCA_001462225.1. Lineage (GTDB taxonomy): Bacteria > Fibrobacterota > Fibrobacteria > Fibrobacterales > Fibrobacteraceae > Fibrimonas. The sequence goes on from LIUH01000148.1 coordinate 54,496, forward strand.
AGCCTTGAATGGCAACGGTTCCTTCCGGCGAAACTTGCACTCCCTCGTTGCCCGTCGGCAAAAGGATTTCGAAAAAATCCCCAGGTCCAACCACATAATTGGAATCTATAGGACCTTCTAAATTCAGAGGATTTTGCGAGGCTAGTTCACGCGGTCTAACAACCTGATCTTCGTAAAAAGTCGGTGCAAAATACATAGTGCTGCTTTGTCTTGTAATTACATCATCTGCCGCATTCGCCAGGAAAAGCGCTGCCGCAACAGATAGTAAAATTTTCTTGCAAAAATTCATTTTAGCGATTCATAATATACAAATTTGTGCTGCGGTAAAATTTCAGGGTGGAATATAAAAATCAAGTCTGCCAAAACCAAATCGGGATATGCCGCTGCGGATTCGTAAAAATCCCTGCTTCCGTTTTTCCCGATACGTTTTGAACTCTGGTAAATTTTGCCGTTTTGCCATAGCGGGAGCATATTCATTCTGGGTTCGTTTTGCAAGATTTCCGCTTTGCTTGTCCAAAGGCTGGGGTGCAGCCAAAATTCCGCTTGCGAGCCGCTTTGCAAGGCATCCTCTATATTCAAGGTTAAAAGCCCGGTTTTAGCCGTGTTTTCCCATATATATTGCGCACCTGCATCTCGCAGGAATTTTGCAAAATAACTGTTGCCCCCGCCGGCAAACCATTCCGAGCCTTGAGGATAGCCTGTTAGCACCGGAGGCTTTTTTTCTGCGTTATGAGCCAAACCTGCAAGCAAATTGTATTTCTCCGAAATTTCGGTGAAAATTGAATCCGCATCCTTTTCCTTTCCAAATAAAATTCCAAAAAATTTGAGCCATTCAAAGCGGGCAAGAGGGTGGCTCTCCATCCATTCCGCAATGAGGATAGCCGGAATTCCTGCGGTTTTTAGGCGAGGATAATCATCGTAAACGGAAGAGCCTGTACCGAAAGTAAAAACGACGTCCGGCTGCAAAACCATGATGGTTTCCAAATCCAGCGAGTTTCCGCTACCGACTTCTTTCACGGAAAGGGAATCAATTAAATGTTGCATTTTTTCGCTGTAAATCAGATTTCGGTTTTCAACGGCAGCCACTCGTCCCAATACACTGAGCCTTTCCATAAAGGCTATGGCTGTTGTAGAGAGAACAACCGCCTTTTTAACCGGAATTTTAATTTGCGGCAAATTTCTCAGACTGTCCGGCAACTCAGCAGTACCGAAGGCGGAATCCAAAAGCAGCCATCTGTGCTTTTCCGTGTCTCCATTCCACGCTTCCTTTATGCTCAAAACCCTATAGCCGTTAAAGGAATCCACGCTAAAATGCTCGGCTCGGCCGCCTTTTGCTTCGGTAACAGGCTCTTTTGAGCAGGAAACGAGGAATAACAGGAAAGAAAGGTATAGTAGCGGCATATTTGATAATATATTAATGTTTGGGTCTTGGAAGCGCAAGTTTCCTCAAACCCGTTTGAGGCATTCAACGGTGAAAACATTTTTTACAATTTAGGCGGCTTTATCTATTTCTAAGGAGGTTTATCATGGACAGAAAAATTTTCGTTCTCGCTTTTATTTCTGTGGCATTTTTCTTTGGCTGCTCCGCAGACGATATGTTTCACAGTGGCGTTAAGCCGCCGGAGGAGGAAGCTCCCCTATCGGCACCTGGTGGCGGTACAAAGTTTTGCAAGATTGAAGAAGATGATGATACCCATATACCCCGGACAAAATATAGAACTTACGGAAGATTTTTGCACTATTGGCGGTGGCACTGTTGTTCCATCTTGCAATTAGCTGTAATAATTATTAGTATATTAGTGGCCTATGCGAAAGTCAGTCCGCGCCTTTACCGGCGAAATAGTTCCGATAGATGTTGTGCAGTCCATTGTGCTTGGTGCAAACCGGGCGCCTAGCAGCAAAAACACTCAGCCCTGGAAGCTCATTTTGGTTCAGGGTGCGGCTTTGGAAAATTTGCGTTCGGATTATCAATCAGCTTTCAACGGCGGTGTTAAACCCGCCGATTTTGAATACGTGTATAGCCCGGACCCTTTGCCTGATGCTTATAAAAAAAGAGCGGTTGAACTCGGAAAAACCTTTTTAGCCCACAAAGGAATAGATAGGCAAAACAAGGAAAAGCGCCGTGAACACGATGGTGAAAACTATAAGTTCTTTGGCGCAAAACAAGTTTTCTTTTTAGCTCTGAATAAAGGCGAATACGCTTTAGGCACATTTTTGGACTGTGGCATTTTTTTCCAAACCCTCATAATCGAATTGCATAACAGGGGTCTGGGTTGCTGCCCCCAGTATAGCGTTATGGCTTACCCCGATTTGTTGCGCAAACATATTCCAAATTCAGAAGACCAAATGTTTTTGCTGGCATTGCCCTTTGGATATCCGCAGAAAGGGCATATAGCAAATACCTTTGTCTCTCAAAGAGAGCCTTTGGAAACTTTCTTTAGAGTAGTGGAATAAAACGCAATGCCTATGGCAAATAAAAACGTAAGTACACTCCCGACAATGCCTGAGACGGTTGTTCCCATTCCTGAGCCGCCTCCCCCGGCGTAAAACTTTGTTCCGGCTGTCTTTTCCATAGCCCATTCAAGGCCATCAGGATATGCGGATGCAAATAAGGATAGAACGCCGCCGACAAATAACGTAATAACAGCAAGCACAATAAGAACATTTCTCATCGAAACACCGCTTTTTATAGCCGTCCTGTCAAAAGCACTCTCCATAATTTCCGGGCGCATTTTATAAACATAGCAGAGAATAGCTGCGGTTATAATACCCTCCATTGCACCAATCGCCAGATGAATGGGTTGCATTAAAGGCGCGAAAGTTGAGAAAGGAAGCGCGGTAATGCCGGAAAGCTGAGTTTGCAGCACCACGCTAAACGCACCGAGCTGTAAAGCGGAAACAACTGCGGCTATAGATGCTATTGTTATTCCGGCAGGTGTCATGCCTTTTTTTATAAGCGGTTTATAGACGAGCGGATAAACAATCAGGCATGGAATAACGCCCATATTAAAAATATTGCAACCCAGAGCGAGCAGGCCGCCGTCTGCGAAGAACAAGCATTGAATAATCAATACCGCCGATATGGAAAGAAGCGCGGGAAAACAGCCGATTATGGCGGCAAGCAGAATACCGCCGGCAATATGCCCGCTTGAACCGGTAGCAGGAATTGTAAAGTTAATCATTTGAGCGGCGAAAACAAATGCGCTCATAAGACCTATGAGGGGAATCTTCTTCTCGCATAGGTCGTCTTTTTTTATTTTTTTCATCGAATAAACAATAGCGGCTGTACTGACGGCATACATAGCCACCCCAACAACCGGTGATATTAATGTGTCTGCCATGTGCATAACAATTCCTCCTTATGTTACTGCATAATATAGCAAACAAATTAATCAGCGTTTACAATATTACTTGCAAAAACAATTCCCTGTTGAAGGGGAATATTCATAAGTGGAGCAACCTACGCTTCCGGCCAAATAGGAACAAGCGTCTTGAGACGGTGTATTTCCGACAAATCTGTTTCCGCGAGAGCCGGCGTCATAGCCCTCCATAAAACCGGTACTAAAATCATTTAGAAATTGACCGCCGCCGCCGCTACCGGCACAACCTAATAAAGCTAGGGAGCTTAATCCCAAAAGCAATATTTTCCATTTTCCTCGTGACAGGGAATTGATAACAGGCATTTTACACCTCTTTGGTTAAATTATTTGCGGCAAATATAGAATTTTTCAAAGAAAATGTCAAGAGGACGTCAAAAAATTGTTTATTTCCCTTGCCGACCAAGCGTCCCCGCGTGATGGCTAATGCAAAGAATGCTCCTAGTCTCGCTCTCCTTTTCCAGCAACCTTTCAATCGCCTCAACATTAACCTCATCCAACCCCGCAAAAGGCTCATCCAAAATCCAAATAGGCCGGTTCAGCAAAATTATCCTAGCAAGAGCAAGCCTCCTTTTCTCACCCCCACTAAAATTATTAGCATATTCCAAAACCCGTTCATCCAACCTTTGCACAAAATGCCCTAAATTAACTTTCTCCAATGCATCTTTAATTTCCTCAAAACTCCGTTGCTCAACCGGGCAAAGGTTTTCCAAAAGCGTTCCCTTAAACCACACGGGATTTTGCGGCATCCAAGCAATATCATTCTTATCACCGGCAAAAACCAATTTCATGTTATCATTATTCTGCGGTTCAATATGCCCCAGCATTTCCAAAACCATCCGTGTTTTTCCGCACCCGGACGGACCGACAACATAAATCAGGGATTTCCGTAGGGGCAAATCTATGTGTTTACTCTCACTCATACATCCCCCCACGCCGTCCTAGCATTTATCGCCGCATGAAACGCCATCCCAAATACCCTAATCGGGCGGTAAAATTCAGGCACAATCAACAATGCCAAAAACGCCGTGCCAAATTCTGCGCTGCCATTCATCAAACGCAGTGCCAAGCCAACCGCAACCAGAGCGATGCTCAAAGACCCAGCCAACTCCTGCACCAAAGCGGAAAGAAACGCTGTTTTCAAAACCGCAAAAGTCTTTTCGCCGAATTCGCTTTCCGCAATTTCCAAATCTCGTTCCCGTTCCTTAATCTTCTTGAAAATTTTTATCGTTTTATAACCCTGCAAGCTCTCCAAAAAAAATGCCCTCAATTTTGAAAAACTCTGCCATTGCTCCTGTGATTTTTTCCTTGCGACTTTTCCTATCAAAAATAAAAATACGGGAAGCAAAAGCCCGGTAAAAAACAGAATTGCAAAAGTCAATTTGTCTATAAAAAACATTACAGACAAAATTATGCAGGGAATAATCACCGCTAAAAAGGCGCTCGGCAAAAAACGGCTATACCAAGGCTCCATTAAATCTGCGGTTTTCATGTAATGCAAAGAGAGTTCCTGCAAAGGCATTCCCTTTTGCGCTCGGTCTTGAATCGGCATTGTGCTTAGAAATTTATTTTGAAAGTATGCTCGCAAATTCTCTTTTGCCCTGCCGCCGAGTTTTAGAGATAGTTTTTGCGAAAAAAAGCGGAGCAGCGCAAAAAGGAAAATCGCAACGAGAAAAAAACAGATTGAGGTATTTGAAAATTTTTCCGCCAAGGCGGGGATTTGGAAAAGCGCACAAATCAAGGATATGCGAGAGATGCACTCGCAGATAATTGTAAAAGCCAATAATTTTTTAGGAGTGAAGCGGTGCATCTGAAATTCGGCTTATTTTAACTTTGCCCACTCTTTGCTTATCCATGCCCAAAATTTCAAAGCGATAATTTTCCCATTCAAAAACATCGCCCTGCTGCGGAACCTTGTTCAAAACATCCATCGCCATTCCGCTGAGAGTGTGGTAGGAATCGGGGTCTTCACCCGGCAGTTCGGAAAGAGAAAATATTTCCTTTATGGTGTGAACATCCGTTAAACCTTCCGCTGTCCAAACATTGCCTTGTATTTTTAAACCGCTCTCCGAAAGCTGCGAAAGCTCGGATTCCGAAACAAGAACGGAAGTTATGTCTTCCAAAGTTGCTATGCCGCTGCAAACACCGTATTGATCTATAACCAGAGCCATCGGGTCTTTTAATTTCTGCATCTGATGAAGAGCATCCATAGCGTTGATGGATTCGGGGAGAAACAGGGGGGGTCTGAGCATAGCTTGCATATTCAACTCGCCGCCCGCAGCAAGCTGGCAGAGCAGGTCTCGTGCATCCACGGTGCCCAAAGGGCTTTCCAAGCTATCTTTGGCAACCGGAAATTGCGAATATTCGCTGAGCATAATAACTCCGCGCAGTTCTTCTCTGTTGATGTCTAGTTTGAGCCATTCAACCAAAACTCTTGGTGTCATAACGGAGACAAGCGTTCTGTCGGATAGATTAAAAACCCGGTTTACCATGGTGAGTTCGTTTTTCTCTATGCTGCCCTCTTGGTGGCCCTGCTTTGCCATCTGTTGAAGTTCCGCTGCTGTCACCGGGCGTTTTATGCTCCTGTGCAGGTTAAAAGGGCGAAGAATTATATCGCCGGAAAAATCAAAAAACCAAACGAGAGGTTTCAAAATAATTGAAAGCACATGCATGGGCGGCGCAGAAATGCAGGAAATTTTTTCCGCAAATTGCAATGCCAGTCTTTTTGGGACAAGCTCGCCCACCACCAACGAAATGTAGGTTACGCTAATCACTATGGCCGGCAAAGCCACCATCTCCGCATATTTTTCCAAAGAGGGAAAGGTTTTCAAAAAATCTTCCAAAGGTTCCCTAAGCGTTGCTCCGCCATAGGCTCCGGACAATATCCCAACCAAAGTTATGCCTATTTGCGCAGTTGACAAAAATACATTCGGGTTTTCCAAAATTGCTATTGCCCTTGTTGCTCCCCACTTGCCCTCTTGCTCCATTTGCCGCAAAAGAGACGGCCTTGCGGAAACCACGGCAATTTCTATAAGCACAAGCACTGCATTTGCAAGTACCATAAGAAGCAGAGCTATTATATGAAAAGTCACTAGGCTGGAAAATACAATTTTTTCTACATTCTCCCTACCACTTCACGGAGAGTTAACATGACAAATGGGAAAAAAATAGCTATGATTTCCGGAATTACCGGGCAAGATGGCGGTTATTTGGCAAAATTCTTGCTGGAAAAGGATTATAGAGTTCTGGGCTTGTACCGCAGGGGCGCTACAGATACTTTTGCAAAACTCAAGGAGCATGGAATTCTTGAAAAAATTGAATTGCTGGATTTTGAATTGCTGGAATTTTCAAATATTTGCAGATTATTGAGAAAACATCAACCCGATGAATTTTACAATCTTGCGGCGCAGAGTTTTGTTGCCGCTTCGTGGGAAGAACCGGTTTACACCGCGCAAGCCGATGGAATGGGCGTGTTATACATACTTGAAGCCATTCGCGAATTTTCTCCGAAAACCCGTTTTTATCAGGCTTCCACCTCCGAGATGTTCGGCAAGGTTCAGGAAGTTCCGCAAACGGAAAAAACCCCTTTTTACCCACGCTCCCCTTATGGTGTTTCAAAATTGATGGCGCACTGGATGTGCGTAAATTACAGCGAAAGTTTTAACGTCTTTGCCTGTTCGGGAATTTTGTTCAACCACGAAAGCCCTATGCGGGGCAAGGAATTTGTGACCAGAAAAATAACCGCTCATTTTGCGGAAATTTATACCGGAAAAACAAACGAGCCGCTGGAACTCGGCAATCTGAACGCAAAACGCGACTGGGGATTTTCCGGCGACTACGTGGAGATGATGTGGAAAATGCTCCAGCACGATAAACCCGATACATACGTAATTTCTACAGGGGAAACGCACAGCATTCGCGAATTTGTTGAAGAAGCCGGCAAGCACTGCGATTTTGATTTGCAATGGGAAGGCAGCGAAGAAAATGAAATTGGCATTGACAAGAAAACAGGAAAAACCGTAGTTAGAGTTAATCCCAAGTTCTACAGACCCGCCGAGGTTGAAATGCTCATAGGCAATCCGGAAAAAGCGAGAAAGATACTCAACTGGAACGCCAAGGTGGATTTTAAATCCTTGTGCCGCATGATGATACTCGCCGATATTGAACGAGCCAAGAAGGGAATTTTGGTTTAATCAGTGTTTCTTCTTTTTCTTTTTGTCCTTGGGCGGTGTGTAATTTGAGCCTGTGGGGGCTTTTATTCCCATTCGCTTGGACATATTTCCCATGTTTTTGAACATGGATTTCATGTCTTCGTAATGTTTTAAAACCTGGTTCACTTTTTGCACGGTTGTGCCGGAGCCTTTTGCTATGCGTATCCTGCGGCTGCCGTTTATTATGTCGGGTTTTTTGCGCTCCTTTGCGGTCATTGAGCTTAAAGCTGCTTCCACATAAACCAATTCTTTTTCGTTTATCTGGTCAAGCGGCAATTTGTTCAATCCGGGCACAAGCGATATTATATCTTTGAATTTCCCGATCTTTTTTATGATTCTTAACTGTTTCAAAAAGTCGTTTAAGTCAAAGGCGTTGTTGAGTATTTTTTTGCGGAAATCGTTTGCTTCTTTTTCGTCTATGGCGGCTTGGGCTTTTTCCACCAAAGAAACGACATCGCCCATTCCCAAAATACGCCCCGCCATTCTATCGGGGTGGAAGATGTCAATATCGGAAATCTTCTCGCCAACGCCCACAAAACAAACCGGAACGCCGGTTATTTTGCGAATTGAAAGAGCCGCTCCCCCACGGGTGTCACCGTCCATTTTGGAAAGGCACACGCCTGTGAAGTTGAGCCGCTTGAAAAATTCCTCCGCTACATTCACCGCCTCTTGGCCAATCATCGCATCTGCCACAAAGAATATCTCTTCGGGATTTACAGCCGCTCTTGCTTTCTCCAGCTCCTGCATTAAGGTCTCGTCTATTTGCAAGCGACCGGCGGTATCGTAAATTACAAGGTCAAAGCCGTTTTGCTCGGCATATTTATAACCGTTTCTTATTATTTCAACAGGGTTTCCTTGCCCTTCTTCATAAACAGGAACCCCGATGGATTTTCCAAGCACTTGAAGTTGCTTAATAGCGGCGGGTCTATATACATCGGCAGCTACCAGTAAAGGCTTTCTTTTCTTTTTAGAGCGAAAATAAAGGGCGAGCTTGCCGGCGAAGGTTGTTTTTCCGGAGCCTTGCAAACCGGTCATCATTATGCCGATGGGCGGTTTTCCGGTTAAGGAAACCTCTTTGGCTTCTCCGCCCATAATTTGCACAAGCTCATCGTGGATGATTTTCACAATCATCTGCCCGGGGCTAACGGCGGTTAGAACATTTTGCCCGAGAGCCTTTTCTTTCACCGCTTGCACAAAATCTCTGGTCACATTGAAATTAACGTCTGCGGCGAGGAATGCGCGGCGCACCTCTCTTAACGAGGCTGCCACGTTCTCTTCCGTAAGCCTGCCTTGCCCGCGCAGGCTTTTCAACGTTGATTCTAGGGCATCCGTTAAAGCTTCAAACATTATTGCATATGATGTGAATAGGGGTTATCGTTTCAAAAAAGTATATGCTGCCGCCTTGTGCAATTGCGGTAGCAAAATGCCCTTTGTTATGCTCTATGTAAAAATTGCGGTAATTGTTGTTATCATAAATCAGTTCACCGGCTTCTCTTTCCAATCGTATAACAAATTCATTGGGAAATTTGTCCGGGTTATCCAGAGACAAGCGGAATAAACCCAAATTTTCCGCCGTGCTTACCAACTCCATTTCATATTCCAGATCCCAGTTGCTGAATCTGGCTCCGTGCAGAAAAACTTTGTCCTCTTTTTCGTAAAAGCTAACCGCAGCCCACGCATTAAAATAGTCTTTTTCACCGCCGACCCTGTTTTTGCCTGTCCAGTTGCAGTCAAGCGCAGCCAAAGACAAAGTGCCGGCTATGCGTTGCCTCGCTATTTTTAAAACGGCCTCATCATCCAAAAACGGGCCTAAAGCATCTTTTTTTAAAGGAGTTTTCATGGGGGTAATATAGTAAACGCCACTTTTCTATATTTACTTCAAGCACGGGGGTGCTTTGGTTTCGACAGGATTCCAGGCGCGCTAGTTGCATGCCGAGGTGGGCTGGCCTCGTAAAAAGCCTAAAAAACACAAGTGCCAACGAAGAGTACGCACTCGCTGCTTAGTCAATAGCAGTGCCGAACCTTTTCCCGCTCCTGCCGGGGAAGCAATTCGGACGTAATGCGGGATAGGGTTTTGCGCCTGCCTGAACGCAAAGCTTGAACCTCACAGGCTAGCTCTTGTTCTGCGCCAACCTTTACGGGCGTTTTCAAAAGCGAAACCTTAAATGCAAAGGGAACGCATGTATGAGCGAACGCAGAAGGAATCTTGGACAGGGGTTCGACTCCCCTCACCTCCATTGTGCATTTTTTCTATATTTACCTCATCCTTTCAGGGTAATCTTGTGAAAATCAAGGGCAGTCCCGCTACCGTAATGGCAAAAAGCCAAAGCCGGAAAACCTGATAGGCTGCGGAGCATCATAAGATGCTTTGCAACAATGTTCCGAGGTAGAACCATGACCCAAAGAACCACTTTGGCTGCGCTCAGGCGCTCCACCGCATTACTCGCAATATCACTCGCCTTCTTTGCTTGCTCAGACAGCAACGGAGACCCTGATCACGGAGTAATAAAAGGCAATTCCCTATTGCTTAATTTCACAACCAACTACGAAACAGGCGTGCTTCGCCGGATGAACCCGGACGCTACAAGCCTGCAAGCCGGCGAAATAGAATTTTACCAAGATTCAAAAGTGTTCGCAGACGGCAAAAATATTTTTGTTTTGGAACGCATGGGTGCCGATAATCTTAGCTGCATTCAGGCAGACAAAATAGGAGATTTGGCGTCAATCGTGCAAAGAGCCCTAGCTCCAAACTCTAATCCTTACGAAGTCACTGTTGTAGGCAACACAGGATATATAGCTTTGAACGGTTTGGATTATGTGCAAATATTCGATGTAAACACCTGCGCACTTGGCACACAAATAAATTTGCCAATAGAAGAAGCCTATGCTTCTTCCATTAAAGCATACGGAAATGAACTGCTTGTTGTTGCGCAAAGACTGGAAATAGTGGAAGGTTCTCCGTATCCGACCGCAACAAAACCCGGTCTTTTGATTCGCATAAATGCAACTACAAAAGCCATTATAGACATGATTCCGTTAAATTTCTACAATCCGAGTTCCGCTGTTTTGAGCAATGGAAAACTTTATGTTTCCTCGGTTGATGATTATTATTTATTTGAAAATGCCGGTGTTGAGGTTGTGGATTTGGCAACGGGAATCTCGGAAGTTTTGGTTACAAGCGCACAGCTTGGCGGCGGAGTCAGTAACATTGCCTTGGACGAAAGCAATAAAATTCTCTATGCAAGCGTTTATATAAGCTGGGGCAATGCTCCCGTTAAGCCTATAAACCTAAACAACAATGCAGCAATAGGTTCTGCATTGCTAAACATAACAGATGCCGGTGAAATCGTTTTTGACAGTGAAAACAACAGGCTCTTTATAGCAGACGCCGGAGGCCTAAAAGCCTATGACACCGGTACAAAAACAACCACACCCATAGGCGGAGATGCCTTAGCACCTTATTCCTTAGCAATAGCCAGGTGGTAAAAGTCATATTTCTTCTCTTGCTTCTTTTCTGTTCGCTTTCGGGAGCCGCAGATGATGCGGTTTCCGTTTTGCCGGCCAGCGAGATTTTTGGCGGTGAAATAGAGAATAGCGATAGGAAGGTTGAAATAAAAAGTTCCGAATGGGAAGGCAAGAATTTATCTCTCGCCGATATACTGGCTGCATACGCCGGAATTCAAACTCGGCAAAGAGGAGGGATGGGCAGTTTTCAAAGCATATCGATTAGAGGAATGCAAGGTAATCAAATTGCCATCGCAATAGACGGCGTGATTTTGCAAAGCATTGGCGTAGCGGATTTAGGCGGCATAGACTTAAACCAATATGAAAAAATTGAGGTTTACAAAGGCTACATCCCTGCAAAATTCGCTGCAAACGGAATGGGAGGGGTTATAAATCTGGTTTCAAAAGATGCGGCGGCAAAGAGCGGCAAATTTTATGCCTCTTACGGAAGCTATAACAGCAGGCACCTTTCAATGCAAGCAAGCTCCTCGCTAACGGACTCCATATTTTGGACAAGCAACATAAGTTACCGAGCCTCTAGCAACGATTTCCCCTACCTAAACCGCAATGGCACCATGTACAACACCGAAGACGATTTTTGGACAAAAAGAAAAAATGCACAGTATTCACAAATTTCCGGCAACCACTCATTCACTTTTGTGAACAAAAAAAACAGCGTTTTGAGAATAGAACACAACTCCGAAGCAGGCGGAATTCCGGGAAGCGAAAGTCAGGAAACCAAAATAGCAAACTCCGCAACGGATAAAGTTCTTGCAAGTTTTGAAATAGAACCAAAAAATGAAATCTTTGATTTTGGGCTTCTCGGTTTTGCCGGAATAGAAAAAGACATCAGCAAATGGCACCGTACACTTGACTTGATAAATTACGGAGAACGCAACCAAATAACAGAAATGGGATTGCTTACAAAAAACGGCGGCGGCCAAGGTTCCTTTTATTTGGGAAATTCCTTTGCAAAAACAGAGTTTCACGCCTATATGAACTATCAGTATTTGGAGTCCAGAAATCACTCCGCTATGTATTCAAATTATGAACTTTCAAACTCGGTTTTCCAAATTTCTTCTGCATCCACTTTGGCTCCTCTCGATTTCTTCAGCATTACCGCAAATGCAGCGTCTAGGTTCAGCAAGCAAAAACAGGAAAGCGGCTGGTTTTCAGATGTCTCTTCGTTGGTGGATAGCGTGTTCAAAGAAAAATCACGGAATTTAAACTCCGGCAGAATATCGGCGAATTTTGGGAGCGTTAATTCTGCGTGGAGCAGTTTCCTCGCTGTGGGGCATTATTTTAGAGACCCCTCTGTTTTTGAACTGTTCAGCACGACTTTTGGAATTTTGCCTAATCCGGATTTGCAAGCCGAGCAAGGTGAACAAGCAGAGCTTGGGCTTGGCTATAAAACAAAAAAAACAAGGGTTTCTGCCACGCTTTTTGCAAACCGCATCAGAGACCGCATATTCTACTACACAAGCGGCCCCTTTTCAAAGCCTATAAATGACAGCCAAGAGGGCAAGGTTTACGGAATTGAGAGCGAACTTTTTGCCGAACTTTTCAAATGGCTAAAAATAAACGCAAACGCCACGTTCCAAAATCCGGGTGCGTTGCCCAACGAACCAAGAGAACAATATTACAGTTCCATGCTTTTCATTCTACCATATTCTTTTGAGATTTCCTTAGACGGCGAGGCTCATTCCGTAATTTACCGCGACAGGGCACAAAAAAAGGAAATCCCCGAAAAAGCGTTTTACCACGCCATGTTGAGCTATAAACCAACCGACAAAACAAAAATCTCATTCTTCGCAAGAAACCTAACCGGCGGCGAATACCAGCACATCTACGACGCCTTCCCAACCCCGGGCAGAATGTTCAGCGTGAGCTATTCGCATTTTTTTTGAAATCTTCTATATTCTCCAATATGAAAACAGGCATAGCGTACTTTGGAGTGCGAAACCCTGAATGGGTTCGCAAGGATATGCAAACAATTAGGGAAGCGGGTTTCAATTACGTGCTGCATACATTCTCGGAAGAGGATTTGCAGTACTACCCGCAAACCATGAAAGAGATAATAGCGCTTTCAAAAAAAGAAGGCCTAGGGGTTTATGTAAATCCTTGGGGTGTAGGTCGAGTTTTTGGGGGTGAGGCTTATACGGAGTTAGCTGCTAGAGACCCGGAAATGGCGCAAGTGAGTTCTGACGGCAAAAAATTGATCGCTGCCTGCCCCAACAGCCCTGCTTTCCGCGACTATATGAAAAAATGGATAAAATTTGTTTGCGAGTGTGATATAGAAACGGTGTTCTGGGATGAACCTCATTTTTATTTTGAAAAAAATAATCCCGAACTGCGTACCTGCTTCTGTAAGCATTGTTCAGAGCAAAATTCCAAGCAACAGAGTTTGATTTCATCTTTATCATTCCTAACGGAAGAGGTTCACAAACTCGGCAAAAGAAATTCCGTTTGCTTGTTGCCACCCTGGTTCCCAGCCGGTTTGGAAAACTGGGAAGAGGTGGCAAAACTGCCCTTTGTTGACGAAATAGGGAGCGACCCTTATTGGGAAAAAGGTGATTCCATTGAAAAAGTTCAAAAATCATACGGTGAAGTCAGCGAAAAAATTGCAAATTTGGCTCAAATCCACAATAAAGAAGCCCAAATGTGGATAAAAAACTACCATATTGAAGCCGGAACCGAGCATTTTGCAGAAGAAGCAACCGAAATTGCGGTAAATAAGGGCATAAGGAATATTTTCGCTTGGTCTTACCTAGGCTCTAAGTATATGGACTGCCTAAGCTCCGATAACCCCGAACTGGTTTGGAAAACTCAAATAAAGGCATTCAGTTTGGCAAAAGCTTATGAGTTGGGGTATTGAGCTATAGGAAACGCTGATAAACTCGCTTGGGGAGTGGAAAAAACATGGATTTTTTTAAAAAATTCAGAAAATTTCAGAAAAACCTTGCCAACGGCTTAAAAAAAAGCTATATTTATATACATGATGATGTATAATACCCAAAATAAGGCGAAAGGAGCTTACGGTGCAGGCAAAGCCTAGCACTTTTTTACAAAACAATGACATAAAAGTTAACATCCGGCAAAAAAAATATATATACTTTCCCAGTTCTTTTTCATTTTTTCCATACATAAATTCGGATTTTTTCCTTAAAAAAAGAGGTTCATTATGAACAAAATGAGCCTTTTTGCCCTTTCAGTTATGGCTATGGTTCTTTCATGTTCCGAGAAGGGGCCTTTTGACTACCCCAGCCAGAGAGACTTGGAGGATATGGCCGCCATGTCTTCAAGCAGCGAGGGAGTTCAGGTGTCATCGTCAAGTGGGGAAGAGGGAAGTTCTTCTTCCATAGGGGAGCAGAGTTCTTCCAGCGAGGAGGTGTCATCGTCAAGTAGCGAAGGGGGGAGTTCCTCTTCCACAGGGGAGCAAAGTTCTTCCAGCGAGGAGGCATCTTCATCAAGCAGTGAGGAGGGAAGTTCTTCTTCCCTTAGCAGTTGTGGCAATTATAATGAGGAAAATGAATTTTGCCGCAACAATTATGTTTATGAGAAGTGCGGTGACAAGGACGGCATCGGCAAATCTGAGTACGATCCTGCTTATTATTTCTGCCGCAACAATTATCTCTTTGCCAAGTGCGGGGGCAAGGAATACAATCCTCCGGATGAGGTGTGCAATGGTGGCATTGTAGGAAAGCTGTGCGGTAGCACTTGGTTCAATCCTGAGACTCATTTCTGTCTTAGCGGCACCACGCCGACTCCACTCTGCGGGGAAGAAGAATATACGGGTTCCCAATTTTGCAGGAGTGGCGTAGTTTACAATAAATGCAACGGCAATGAATATGAGCCTACGCATTTTTGCTCCGGGAACACGATTCTTGTCAAATGCGGCGGTGCTGTGGAGTATAATCCCGTGACGGAACAATGCTGCGGTAGCGGTAAATACACTTTGGCGAGCCAATTCTGTTCTGGCGGTGCGATTTACGACAAATGCGGCAGTATTGACTATAATCTCTCTGCGCAATTCTGTCTAGATGATGCTGTTACCTCTCTCTGCGGAGGTTTGACACACACGAATTCCCAATTTTGTTCTGCTGGTACGGTTTATGAGAAATGCGGGGGCACTGTGCTATTCACACCCGAGACGGAGGCTTGTTGCGGAAATAACGAATATACTTTGTCAACACACTATTGTCGCACAGCCGACAACACAACACATTCCTGCGGCGGTAAGCCACTCAACCCGGATACTCAATTTTGCTACGACAACAGCAAGGTCGGAAATTATTGCGGCACAAGAAGTGAGACTTTTGACCCGGATTTGTATGAATGCTTTACTGATAATATAGGAGGTGTCAACATGATATTCTTGAAGATGTATGTGGATTATGGAGGGGAAGCTTATGATGCGGTATTGATAGGCAGCCAAACATGGCTTGCAAGGAATTTGAATTACAATGCAAACGGTAGCAAGTGCTATGGCGATAGCCAGGACATATGCTACATTTATGGCCGGCTCTATAATTGGGAAACTGCAATGGCTGGTTCGTCAAGTTCAACTACTGTTCCCAGCGGTCTTCGTGGCGTTTGCCCTTCTGGTTGGCATTTGCCCAGTACCGCGGAGTGGGATATGTTAAGGGCTGCTGTTGGTGGTGACAATACAGCGGGAACTAAGTTGAAGGCAGGGGCTGGTTGGAACAACAACGGTAATGGCACGAATGATTACGGATTTTCCGCCCTGCCGGGCGGCAACGGCTATGGTGACAGTTTCGAGCGTGTCGGCAACTACGGCTTCTGGTGGAGTTCCACGAAGTCCGAGAATGAGAACTACTTAAACGAAGCTTACGACCAGATAATGAGCCACAATAGCGAGCGAGCATACCAAAGCAGTGCCGATAGATCTGCCCTGCTTTCTGTTCGTTGCGTCAAAGACTAGTGCGAAGTGCTACCGCTAGCGTAAGCAAGCGGTGAATACAAAAAATTGTGCCATGGTGGCACGAACCTGCCAAACCCTAACTTCTCCCAAGTTTGGCAGGATAAACAAGACCAGGGGGAAAAGGAAAGGTGTTGAAAAATGGTGAATGCTCTTTATGAAATAGCTCGGGAAAAAAAGGATGAGTCTTTACTTCAAAAATTAGATTCTTTGTTTAAAGAGACCATAGAGGAATATGGCAAGGATAAGTCTTTAAAAACAGAAATTGCAGATGCTTTTAATTCTTGGGGAGATACGCTTTATAACTTAGCTCTAAAGAAGCAAGAAGAATCTTCGCTCCAAGAGGCCGAGAAATATTTTAAAGAAGCTATCGGAAAATATGATATAGTTATAGATCAAAATTGGGAACGCAAAAATATTTCTTATTATAATCGAGGGGCAGCTTATTACAGACGCTCATTAATTAACAACAACGATAAAAAATTAGCTGAAGAATTAGCCGAAAAAGCGAGGGAAAGTTTTAAGAAAGAGAAAAAAAGCATCCTGAATATACTTGTTTATATGAATGATGATGTTAGAGAAGGAATGACGGAAAATGATTTTCTTTTGCCTTTATTGGATGACCTGAAAACGAGCGACGGACGTTTTTTCAAAGAAGCTACAAAAAATATGCCACAAAAAGAATTGAATAAATTAGATAAATATAAAAAAGTTTATATTAATTCTATGTATATTATCAGTAAATTACATGTAGATAATGATAACGAAGAATTTGTAGCAAGTTATAGAGAAAAAACCATCTCGCAGAAAATGCTATTCGAAGACACAAAATTCAGGCTTAATGCTATAGACCATTCCAATGACCCTACGGAGGGAAAAACTTTACTTGATTATTTGTATGAAGACAAACCAAGAATAAAAAAACTAAAAGAGAAAGAAAAACTAAAAGAAAATTTCCATAGAAAATATGGAGCTTTTGCGGGTTGTTTTACTTTTAGTTACGACAGCTTGAATCAATTTAGACTATATGGCAAAGAAGACGATAAAGAAGGCACAGGATTATCACTTATTTTTGATGAAACTTTTTTTAGCGAAAGAGTAGATACAGCGATAGATCAAAACGGAAATAAAAAACATACGCTTTTCCGTTGTATTTATATTGACCCCATGAAACGACGAGTAGAAACAGTAGGACAGAAAGAAAAATATCTTTTTTTCCGGGAAAATATATCGGAAGCGTATGATGATTATCATAAATATATAGATGATATTATTGAAAAAGTAAACAAAAAAATGGAAGAATTAAAGGATTTAGTAAACGATAAAAAAGGAGAATTAGAAAAATTAGATAGAAATATAGTAGGGCAATTACTTATCAATTTACGCTATCTCACAAAACACATTGCTTTTAAAGAAGAACAAGAATGTAGAATCGTAGAAATACACCCTCTGGATTACGATAGAATCAAGTTAAGCCCTGACTACAAACAAATGTATATAGAATATGAACCTAAAGTTTCAGAACACATAAAAGAAATCTATTTTGGCCCCAAAGCCACAGAAATAGAAATGTTCCAAAATCTTTTGGTGCATAAATGCTTAGACATTACTTGTGAAAAATCAGAAAATCCTTTGGCATGAAGCTAATAGTAAATCATCTACGGCGGGATATTGATTTTTGTGATGTGTAGGAAATAATGGTTAACTTAATGTTGGGGTATGGGGTATAGGCTAAATTATTCCTTCATTACTAGCCAATAAAATTTTATTTAACAACTCTACAGAATAATACCTTTTTCTGCCTAGCATTTCTACAAATAACGGTTTCAATTCTTTTATTATCTATAACAGCAAGGGAAACAATTGGTCCGGTATCGGCAACGACAATCATACTTTTAGTTTTTCTAAATCGCCGGACACATCCGAATAATTCAGATTAGATACGGGAATTTTATTTTCTGACAAGTATATTTCAAAATTCACCCTGCTCATTCCTGCAAGTTCAGCGGCTTTGCCTATTGAAAGCAGGGAACGCTGATAGCACTTCACAGCCAAAAAAAGCAACATTTCGGTTTGCAATTCTTTTACCGAATTGCGAATATGCGGAAAAACCGCAGATGGTATGTTGACCGTTAGGCAGGTTTTGTTCATAAACGCAAAATAGAAAAAACTACAAACTTCATCGTATGGATTGCCTTGGCAGGGGGGCTTCCTCAGGTGGCTTGTGATGTTCAAGTGTAAAAAGTAATGGCTAACTTAATGCTTGGGTATGGGGTATGGGGTTTGGGGTATGGGTTCTGATTTTGTGGCGAAATATGGCAAATTAATCGGGGTTCTGACAAAATGAAAACACTGTTTTTGTAGCTGCGGTTTGTTTTGATCTCAGTAATAACCGTGCCAGTGGAAAAACGGCTAAATTGGCTCAAAAACGCCGTTTACGTAAACCCTTAGGGTGTAGGTCAAGCCTTTGGGGTAAGCTAGGACGGCAAAATTTGGCCAAAATCAGCATTTACCATAGTTCCCCCCTTGACTTTTGTTTAATTTTTTTCTATATTCGCATTCATAAGCATAACGGAGGTTTTTGTGGAAACAGATAACGACATCCTTGCTGAGTATGTTGAGGAGTCTCGAGAACATCTCTCTCATGTAGAGGAGATCTTTGAGAGTATCCAAAAAACAGGCGAAGTTAAACTCAGCTCTATAAACGATTTGTTTCGTGCCATACATACCATAAAAGGCTCAGCGGGCTTTTTAGGCTTAACAAGTATAGGCACGTTAACTCATGCAATGGAAAGCCTTTTAGACTCCCTGCGAGAAGGCAGGCTTTCCGTAACCCAGCCTATTTCAGACGCTCTTATGGAGGGCACGGATATGTTAAGCGAAATGTTTGACGATGTTGATAAAAGCAATAATGTGGATGTTGGCGAACTCGTGACCACATTAAAGGGCTTGAACAGCGGGGTAGATGCTCCTGCTGCGCCAGCCCCGGCACCGCAAGCCCCCCCTGCTGCAACGGCAGAACCGGAAAAACGCTCTGTTGCAGATGTGTTGAGCCAGTTTCCGGAGCTTGCCCAATATGTTCCGCCGGAGCAAGCACCGGCAGCAAAAGCCGCACCGGTAGCTCCAGCCCCCGCAGAGAAGGCTCCAAAGCCGGCAGCTCCGGCTGCAAACGCACCAGCCGAACCTCCTGCCTCTTCGCAAGAAAAGCACGAAGAATTCCTGCGCATAAAGGTTGACCTCCTTGACCGCCTTATGATGCTGGCCGGCGAGTTGGTTCTTGTTCGCAACCAGCAGCTTATGCACCTAGAGCAGGCAGATGCCACACTCCGCAGCATTACCCAAAGCCTTGACTCTGTGACCACGGAACTCCAAGAAACAATCATGCGTACCAGAATGCAGCCCATTGGCACCGTATTCTCACGCTTTTCAAGAATGGTGCGCGACCTCTCCCGCAAGCTCGGCAAAAAAATCGACTTTGTGACCGAAGGTGATGAGGTTGAATTGGATAAAAACATTTTAGAAGCCATTGGTGACCCCTTAACCCATTTGGTTCGCAATGCTTGCGACCACGGCGTTGAAAAACCCGAAGAAAGGCTTGCCGCCGGCAAATCCGATACCGGCAGGGTGACTCTCTGCGCGTATCACGAAAGCGGCCAAATACATGTGGATATTAAAGACAACGGAAAAGGCATGAACCGCGAGGTTATTCGGCGCAAAGTTTTGGAGAAAAAACTAAAAACCGAAGATGAACTCGCAAGAATGAACGATCAGGATTTGATAAACCTGGTGTGTTTGCCGGGTTTCTCAACAGCCACAACGCTTACCGATGTTTCCGGGCGTGGCGTGGGAATGGATGTTGTGAAAACGGGCGTTGAAAAATTCGGCGGATCGGTTTCCTTGACATCCATTGAAGGCGAAGGCTCTGTGGTGAAACTGCGCTTGCCTTTGACACTTGCGATTATACCTTCTCTCATTGTTCAAAGCGGTGATGAACGCTTTGCAATTCCGCAGGTAAACTTGGAAGAGCTTGTTTGCCTTTATGATAAAGACGCCTTTACCAGAATTGAATGTGCCGGAGCAAGAGAAGTGTTTCGCTTGCGCGATACCTTGCTCCCCATGGTTCGTCTGCGTGAGGCGCTTGCCCGCGAAAGAATGTTTGACGAAGAAGCGCTTTCCGAGGTCACGGAGCAAAATTCCGAAGCTCGCAAAGAAATGGATGCAAAATACAAGGAAGCGGAAGATAGCGGCCACTCAATTCATTACTCTTTGAACTTCGCCGTTTTACGCTCCGGAAATCTGCGTTTTGGCCTTATCATAGACCGCATTCACGGCAGCGAAGAAATTGTGGTCAAACCGATGCACAGAGCCGTAAAAGGCATTCCGCTTTACTCCGGAGCAACGGTGCTTGGGGATGGCAAAGTAGCTATGATTCTGGATGCCACAGGCCTTGCAAGGCACTATAACGTGCGCGATGTTGGCGGCGGAAAAGACAGCAAAAAGCAAAAAGCCACAGCCGAAGACGGTACCGAACTCCGTTCCCTGCTCCTGTTCTCCAACGGCGGCAGCGAGCAGTTCGGCGTTTCTATGCAAGATGTCAAGCGCGTAGAAGCTATAGAAACCGCCGCCATAGAACGGGTAGGTTCTCAAGAGTATATCACTCTGGATGGCGTTTCCACCCGTGTTGTGCGTTTGGAAGACGGTTTGCGCGTTCAAAGCAGCAGCCAGCCGGAAAATATGTTCTTCTTAATTCCGCAAAATGCCCGCAAGCCTTACGGTCTGCTGGTTGAAAAACTGATAGACAGCGGTCATTATGAAGTTAAACTCAACAAAGAGAGCTATCAAGCAGAGGGCGTTGAAGGCACAGCTTTAATTAAAAAGAAAATGACTGTTCTTGTAAACTTGGAGCAATTGATGCACCTTGTTGATGGAATGTGGTACGGAGGTCAAGCATGAGCGTAGAAGAAACAGAAACAATGCTAAATTCAACCATGCAAATGTGCACATTTCGCATGGCAAATCGCCTGTTCGGCGTTGATATCCTAGATGTAAAGGAGGTTAACGAGAACACAAATATAACACCAATTTACCACGCGCCTCCGGATATTTGCGGTTATATAAATATCCGTGGACAAATTCTCCTTGTGGTTAATTTGCGCGAGACTTTTGGTTTTGACCAAAGGCATAAAACCGAAGCTGTCTCCGGCAAGGTGGTGGTGTTCAAACCGAGTGTTGACGAACCCTTTGGCATTATGGTGGACGAGGTTTGCGATGTGGTTTCTATTGAGCAAAGCCGCATTGTGGATAGGCGCGCCAACGAAACCAATACCTCCGATGCAGCCAGAGAGCTTCGCCGGGCAAAAGACGGCATTGTGGTTGGTGTTTGCCCTCTTGATAGAGAATTGCTTTTGGTTTTGAATGCCCGGCACATTTTGGGCAGGCAAAGCGTAAAATCATTAGACGGCAAGTAGGGACTTGAGAAACCGCTGCAGTATAACCGCTGCAGCGGCTTTGTCTATCCTTTCCTTGTCTTTCCCACCCACTATTGCCGTTGCCTCCTGAGTGCTGTAAGATTCGTCTTGCAAGTGCAATTCTATTTGCGGAAATTTTTCACGCAATTCTTTTGCAAAAATTTCAACCGTTTTTTGCTTGCTATCGGGATGGTCATTAGGATGAATCGGCATTCCAAGCACAAAATCCGTTATTTTATTTTCCTTAGCCAGCCTCTCAAGCTCCACCCACAGGCTTTTTTCTTTTAGATCTATTGTTTCTCTTGGGAAGGCTATGCCCACAGAGTCACTTGCAAAGGCAATGCCTGTGCGGCGTTCTCCGTAATCTATTGCCAAATAATTTTTGGACATTGGCTGAATGTAGATAAATTTTTCTACATTCACATTCCACTTTTGGCATGTTCGTCTAGTGGCCTAGGACGCTGGCCTCTCACGCCGGTAACACGAGTTCAAATCTCGTACATGCTATACTCCCGCTATGCCCTTTTACTCGGACGAAACAATAAGGCAATTAAAAGAGGCCGCAGATATAAGCCTTGTGATAGAGCAGTTCATTCCCTTAAAGCGAACAGGCGGCGGAAAATTTTTAGGGCTGTGCCCCTTTCACAACGATAGCAACCCGAGCATGAACGTGAATCCGAATATGGGGATTTACAAGTGCTTTGCCTGCGGCGCGGGCGGCGATGTGATCAAATTCGTTATGGAGCACGAAAAATTGGATTTCCGCTCTGCGATGGAATTTGTGGCGAATACGGTAGGCTTTATTTTGCCCAAGCTCTCTCAGGTGCAAGACGAAAATTACGAAGAAAAGGATTTGGTAAGAAAAATAAACGAGCTTGGAAGTTCATGGTTCAAAGAGCAACTGGCAAAATCGGACTTTGCAAAGTCTTATTTGGACAAAAGGGAAATAGCGGCAAAGACAAGGGATTTATTCGGGCTTGGGTATGCGCCCCAGGGCGGATTTTTGGAAGTCGCCGGCAAAAGCGGGTTTAAGCCGGAGCTAGTGGTAAAGGCTGGGCTGGCATCTGAGAAAGAGGGGCGGGCTGTGGACAAATTCAGGGATAGGCTGATGGTTCCCATATGCAGTTTATCGGGGGCGGTTCTCGGTTTTGGCGGGCGCGATTTAAGCGGAAACAGCCCGGCTAAGTATATGAATTCCCCGGAAACTTTGATTTACAACAAGAGCGAAATCCTTTTTGGATTGCACAACAGCCGCAAGGCAATATCAAAGGAAAATTCCGTAATTCTGGTTGAGGGTTATTTTGATGTTATATCCATGTTCCAAAGCGGGGTGGAAAATGTTGTTGCAATTTCCGGCATTGCGCTTTCGGAAGTTCAGGCGAAGTTGTTAGCTAGGTACACAAAATCCGCATATGTGTGTTTAGACGGAGATGCCGCAGGGCAAGCCGCAACGGAGCGGTGCATAGAGGTTCTGCTTACGCAGAGTTTTTCCGTTAATGTTGTGGATTTAACTAACGAAAGCGGAGAAAAAACAGATCCCGACTCGCTTGTTAGGCAGGGTGGTGCGGAGGCTTTTAGAAGATGCCAAGTCAGAGCCAAAAGCTGGCTGAACTACTTAGCGGATAAAAGCCCGCTTGCAAGCCCGGAAGAAAAAGCCGCTTTTGTTTCAAGGGCAAAAAAATTAATCGCTTCGATGAACAATGCCGAACTCAAAAACCAATATCTGAATTTATTGAACGAAAGATTCGGAGCGTCTAAAAACCTGCCTGTTTTTCAAGCAAAAAAAACTTTTGCGCAGCAAACTCCTGCAACTCAAAAAGAAGAAGTCCCGGAAATTCCCTGGAACTCCTTGCCTAGCAATGAAATTTGGCTTGTAAGCGTGATTTTTAGAAATCCCGATCTTCAGAGCACAGCAATTCAAATCTGCGACCCAAGCCTTTTAACTTCCCGCTGGCTGGCGGAGCTTTTAGATTACGGCTACGCTCTTTACGAAGAAACCGGCAAAATGGATTTGAAAATACTCTACGACAAATTGCCTCCGACTCACAGAGAACTTCTAACTCGTTTGCCGGAAAAACCCTGGACAGATAAATCTGCGGTGATGGACTTTTCAAATGCCGTTTTAAAACTCCAAATTTCGCTCTTAAAAATCAAATTAAGGGAAACGAGGGACAATTTTGAACAGTACAAGGAAATTCAGGGTAAAATAAAACATTGCGAAAATTTAACAAAGCGAGCCATGGAAGGAGAGAATGTTTTGAATTTTCTATCTTTTTCATATGGATAACAAATTCCTCTCTCTGCCCAAAAAGCCAATTAGTTCGCAGGCCGGGTACAAAAAATTAAGTGACCAAGCTGCAAAAAACGTAGCAAAAGTTTTGCACATAATGTTAAATGATAAAAAATAGGGAATTTAAAAATGTTCCGTTTTCTTTTTTTCGCTCTATTTTCCCTAGCCTTTGCAAACACGGCAGAGGGGGGTAAAACCGCCGCATGGATAACCCTTAACGGTGATGTTGACCCCGGCATGAGCGATTATGCCAACCGAGCTATAGCGGAGGCTGTTGCGAAAAATCCGGATGTGATTGTTTTTGAGGTAAACACCTTTGGGGGTCGCCTGGATGCGGCTTTTGACATTGTTGACACCATAACGGCTCTCAAAATTCCAACTATCGCTCTGGTGCAAAAAAAAGCCATAAGCGCGGGGGCTTTAATAGCCCTCTCCAGCGATAAACTCTACATGCTCCCCAGCACCACCATCGGGGACTGCGCCCCTATAGTGCAAAGCTCGGACGGGCAACCGCAGATTGTCGGTGAAAAAATACAGTCTCCATTGAGAGCGAAATTCCGCAATTTGGCGGAGCGAAACGGCCATCCCCGTTTGCTTTCCGAAGCGTTCGTAAGCCCGGATTTAGGTGTTGTTGAGCTTTCAAACAAAGATACCGTAATTTATGTGAATGTGGCCGAGTATAGCGATATGCCGGAAGAGGAACAGAAAAAATGGACCGGCAAAAAAACTCTGGTTAGGGCCGGCGAACTTTTAACCATGACTAATGAAGAAGCTTTGCTCTATAAGTTTTCAAAGGGAACCCCGGAAAGCGTAGAAGATTTTAAAAAGGAACTGGGCATAACGAAAACCATAATTATCAATATATCCTGGGCGGAAAAATTGACTAGGTTTATAGGCGCAATATCCGGAGTGCTTTTGATTTTAGGTTTTGGCGCGCTTTACATGGAATTTAAAACGCCGGGTTTCGGAGTGTTCGGCGTCATAGGCATTGTGCTTATAGCAACGGTATTTTTGGGGCAGTATGCGAGCAGCCTGCACGACAAATTGCCGCTCATTTTGCTCTGTTTGGGAGTTGTATTTATGCTCCTTGAAATTTTTGTTCTGCCCGGGCTTTTCATTTGCGGCGCGCTCGGCATAATCTGTTTTATAGTGGCTCTTGTCACATCTTTTGATACTTCCAGTTTGCCAGGTTTTGCGCCTAAGTTAGGGGATCTTTCCAATTGGCAATACGGTTTGCTGTATATAATGCTGTGCGCTGTGCTGGCCTCTTCTTTGCCGATTTTAGTTTCAAAATATTTAATACCCGCACTCCCGGATGCCCTTACACCCATAAACAAAACCGATTTATCCAAAGCGTATTCCCCTGTTGAGGAATTTGTCAATGAAGTGAAAAAAGGCGATATTGGCGTAGCCTTAACCGATTTGCGCCCCAGCGGCCATGCAAAATTCGGAGATAAAATGTTAGATGCCCAGTCTAAGAGTGATTTTATAGAAGCCGGCACAGAGGTAAAAATTGCTTCCGTAGAAGCCGGAAAGGTTTGGGTTGTAAAAGGGAGTGGTTAGTCCCTTTCCGTTCTCCATCCGAGTTTTTTGTCTGCTGCCATGTCTGCTGCTGCGCTTGCGGGGAATTCATAGAGGAGGGTGCAAACTTTTATGTTTTCAAAACCGGCTCTTTTCAGCGCCCTCGCGCAAGAAGAAGTTGTGGCCCCCGTTGTGTAAACATCGTCAACAACAACTATTCCGTTTTGCGGATTTAAACTTTTTGCATTTTTTGCTTCGAATGCCCCGGCAACATTAAAGGCACGGGCATTGCTGCCCAGCAATGTTTGCGAAGGCTTGTAAATTCGCCTTTTTAAGATATTCGTTTGCAGTTTTCCGTTGCAATGCAGCGCAAGTTCAAGAGCCGCTTGCTCGCTTTGGTTGTAGCCTCTTTCCCGCATTCTGGCGTTATGCACCGGCACGGGGATAAAGGGCATATTTTTTCCCCAGCTTTCCAAAATCTGCAGGGCTTCTCCTTTGCGCCCAACGGAGGAATGCGCTACCAAATAAGAGGCTATTTTTTGCATGCCCTTGTATTTCATTGCCAAAATCAATTTCCTCGTTAGGGAATTCATGGGGAAAAGGCAAATTGCATCTTCTTTGCTTGGCCACACAGGGTGTTCGCCATAGGCAATAAGCTCTTCTTTGCAATTCGGGCAGAGCCACGGATCAAGTTTTTGGGAGTTGCTGCCGCACCCGATGCAAACATTCCCAAAAAAGAAAAACGAAATTGAGTCTTTTAAGTTCATAATACTTAGACGCATTTCGCGGGAAAAAAAATACGGAAAAGCGAATTTTGCAAACAACTGTTGACGTTTTTTATATCTAATAGGGTGTTGCGAGCAATGCCTAGAAATGATGTTTTCATTTTTTTGTTGGACAACAGTGAGTAAATATGGTTTTTGTCCATATTAGTTAGAATAAACTTTCAGAGCCTATGCAACGTTTTTATTTTTTACCGCTCCTATTAAATACAAAATGGGAATGGGAATACCAATAATGAGCGAGGTCCATTGAAAATCGACAGTCAAAAATATAGCAGTCCCAACCAGATCAACTATGGCAATACCCATTAATACTTTTGCTTTTTCAAGTGTACTGCAATATACTATGCCCATAATTCCCATAAATATACCAAATAGGTCATTTAACAATAATACCGTAATAGGATAATGATAATCTTTAGATGCTTTATATGCTTCTAATTGAGCAGCATCCATTGTTCCTAGTAATGCAATTGACAGGATATCAAGACCAGAAAAAACAAGATACAAAATTCCTATTACTTTTAAGAAATTCTTGCCCGGCGCATTCATTTACATACTCCTTATGATTTGGATAGGTTGATTCATAATCTGTAATGTATATTATTTTTACAAAAAAAGTCATTGTTGGCCGAAAAGAGATATTTTTTTAAAAAATCTACCGCTTTTGAAGAAAATAATGTATTTTATTTACATAGTGTTACCGATTGTTATCATTTAATTGAGCAGGAATTTATGATTGATTGCGAAGAAGTTGAAAACATATTGGAAGAACTGACACAGGAACCGGCTGTTTCTTGGCGGGTAATCGGTGAAAAGTTTGAAACGGCAGAAAACGGCATTCGCAATGAGACTTTAAAAATCGTAGCATTGGTAGTGATAAGCGAAATAACCGAAAGAGCGGAATTCCATGAAATTGTTGCAAAAATCTTGAAAAAGGCCAGCGGTGCCGTATTGCTGCCGGGAATGTTGCCGTGCGAACCGGTAAATTGGGTCGATAAAACCGGCGAGGAAAGCTACAGCAGAGATTCAATTGCCGCACAAGTGGAATTTTCTGCGGTTGCTCCGTTAAATATTATTTCCGTAACCGAAAATAGCGAAATTGCAAGCGAATCCATAAGGGAGAATATAAGATTGGCATTTAAAGAACTGCTCAGTGAAAAATTCGGCTGGCATTATATTCCAACTGCCTCTGATTGGCAATTTGAAGGCAATACGGAATTTAAATGTTTCTGGAAAAATGAAAGCGAAGCAACGGACGAAAGCGTACATAGTTACCTGCGCCGCGAGGATATTTTGATTGTTGAAGCGAATTTGCCGGAACACAGGGAAAACTGGCAGGACTATACTTCTGAGATACTTGAAAAATTCAATTACGACAACATAAACCAGGCTATTTTGGCCGCTCGTTTGCCCGATTTAGCAAAAGGGAGGCTTGGTTTTGTACGGATTGGAAATGCTGTGATAAGCTCCGGTTTTTACGACGTAAGTTTGGTTAAGGCAGAAATAAGTGTGCAATACATGATAGGAGGCAAACAATGAGTTATGCATTATTCGGAAACAAGCAAATAGGCTTGAAGCAAGAAACGCAGTCCGGAGTTCAGGAAACCGAACTTGGTCCGGAATGCTATGGGTTGCAAGTAACAGAAATAACTGCGGCCGCAGAGCCGGAGGTTATAGAACAGGAAACATTTAAAGGCAGCCTTTCGGCCAGTCCGGCTAGAATCGGCAAAATTCCGGCGAGCGCCTCTCTTGCCGGTGAGTTGAAAAATAGCGGCGAAGCAGGTAAACTGCCGAAAATAGATGCAATTCTGCAAGCGGCAAGATTCGCAAGGCGTGATGTGTTTTGCGTTGACCTATCCAATGAAACCGGCTTGGATAAACTGATTAACGGCAAGACCGTGATTAAGAACGCCGCAGGAAATGCGAAAGGTTTGGTGGTAGGAATCGACACGGAAAACCACAAGTTATATTATGCCGCAATAAGCGGAACTTTTGCAGTCGAGGGAATTAGCTCCATTGATTCTCAATTTACCGCCCAAATAAATAGTGCGCTAACGGCAGCCGGATATCTCTATAACCCAAGCTCCGGCGAAAATTCTGAGGGTACTTACACGCTTTCCATTTCTGATGGCGGGTTGAAAAAGGAGATTTACGGAGCAGCTTGCACATTAACAATGGAAACATCTGCAAGCGGTTATCCCTCTTGGACGGCTACCTTTACCGGCATTGCAAACAAAAATACTTGGGGAAGCAAAGCCGGAGCCACTCCCGAAGGTATTGAGCAGGAAAACCATTTGCCGGCAATAGTAGTTGAAAGCAATATTAAAATTGGGGCTGATTACGCTCCGATTACACAATCAATACAGATTGATTTGGGCAATGAGGTAACGCTTATAGAAGATCAAAACAGCCCGACCTGGTTTAGACACGCTCTTGTGGTTAAGCGTACTGGAACTGCAACTGTAAACCTTTCTGTTGCGGATTTGGAGCAATCCGGGGGGCTTTATCAGAAATTGTTTATGGGCGAAATTGCCGCAATGAGTTTTAAAATTGGCGAGGGTACAGGGAATCAAATAGATGTTCTTTTGCCCGCTGTGCAATACACGGGAATTAGCGAGAGCGATAACAATTCACTGCTTGCCCAAGCCCTTACTCTCAAGCTCACCGGTGAAGATGATGAAATTTTACTGTGGTTCAGGTAGGAGCAAAATGATTTACAATAGCAGAAAGGCAAGAGAGGTAGATGTGAACGGTGTTAAGTTCCTTGTAAAACCGCTTACTGTGCTACAGCAGGCAGAATTTGCAGAAATTCTCAGCAGTGCAGATGGCAATGAAAGCCATTTGCATGCTATTTATAACAGCATGGAATACTTGCTGAACAATATAGTGGAAAACATAGCCGGGCTTAAAGATTACGAAGGCTGTGAGGTGGATTTTAAAAGCGTAAACAAAAGGGAGCTTGCCGAAGGTTTGAAGGTTGAGGACATTATTGATATAACGAACGCAATAAGCGATGTTAACCGGCTTTTGGATGCCGATAAAAAAAAATTATTGTCGCAAGCGGAATCTGGCACGGATTCTTAAAAGGAGAAGACAAGGGGTTTGAAATATGTGGAGAAACGGTGCAAACAACAGCAAACAGCTACATCTTTACGGATGCAAGCCGGGATTTCCGTTTGCTGCTAAATTGCCTTTACGCATACGACAAGCATGGACTTTTGCCTTTTTCGGGGACTTTGCCGGAACAACTCGCCGTGTTTGGAGAGGCAGTAGAGGCTTGGGGTGCGGCACCTTCTATTTTTGCGGAGCAGAAAAGGAAGATGAGGAATTTATTGAAAAGTATGGGGGCTTATAATGGAAAGAGGAAGTAGAGTTCAATGGATAGGGGCTGCAACAGTTTTGATTGCTGCTTTCCTTTTTTCTTGTTCTTTCAGCGGCGATGAAAGTTTTTCCGCTAAAGTTTCAAGTTCTTCGCATCAATCTTCTTCAAGCGTTTGGAACGGAGAAACATTTACAGATCCAAGAGATGGAAAGGTATATAAAATTGTCAATTATGGTGAAAATAATATTTGGTTTGCCGAACGTTTGGATATCAAAAAGCACAATGACCCTTATACTTCTGACGAAGCAACGGTGGCATGTCCAATTGGATGGCGAATACCGAGCCTTGAAGAGTTTAATAATGTTAGTTTAATTTTGAAAGAGGAAATAAAAAATTTTACAGCTCTAACTTGGTGGACATTTTCTGAAGAAACATTCTTTGGAATTAAATTTGAAGAAATTGGTTACACTCAACGTTCGGGAGGTTCGTACTCGATTCTTTGTAAAGAATGTTCGTCTTCTAATAATTGTTATTATGGTGCTGTATATGGTGATGATTTAATTGATGATAGAGATTCGCAGAATCCACAGATATACAAAACCGTTATCATAGGAACCCAAACTTGGATGGCTAGAAATTTGAATTACAATACTCCCGACAGTAGATGTTATAACGATAGTATAACTTATTGCGATAAATATGGCAGATTATACAGTTGGGCTACCGCTATGGACCTTACTCCTTATTATAATAATCATGAAAGTAATGTTACTCCTTTGCAACGCCAGGGTATTTGCCCTAACGGCTGGCATTTGCCTAGCTGGGATGAATGGAACACTCTTGTGACTTATGTTGGTAGGAAGCATGGAGAGAGAACGGGAGGAAAAATACTGAAAGCAAGAGATTGGTATTATAGTTCGTATTATAATAGTTCGCCAAGCATAGATTATTATGGTTTTTCTGCTTTGCCAGGCGGTTGTTATGAAAGTGACAGTCGTCGTTTTCAAAGTGAGAATTATAATGGTTACTGGTGGACTGCTTCTGAGCATAAGCTTTATGAGCCAAATGATGCCTATATGTGTTATATGAGTATTGAATTTGACTATGTGAACGATCTTTTTCCATATAAATCAGATCTGTATTCCGTCCGTTGCGTAAAGGATGAATAATTTGGCTTGAATGAGGAATTGGATTTATTGACTGAGGTGAAAATATGTTTAAGGCAGCTGCGGGTATTGGACTTGACATTCTAACTTCACTTCTTGTTGATGAGATAAAGGAGGCTCGGAAAAAGAAGGCTGATAACTTTGAAAATTCCGTTAAATATTACGAAGCATTGCTAAAAGGCTGGACTGAAAGCTCTAAACAATACCATCAATCTGTTGCCAGAGATTTGAAAAATAGGATGGAAAAATCTTCTATGAATCTTGCCGAAGAAGGCGACGAGGCGAAAGCTCTCCAAAACAAAATCACAGGCTTGGATAAAGCGTATATCAAAATAAAAAATACTATGAGTAAAGGTGGCTACTCTAAAAAAGAAAAAGAAATAGTAGAAAAACGCTATCTTGACGCAAAGGAAAATCTTGAGGCTTTGAAGGAAAAAGAGGATAACAGCCAATGCACAACACCAACAGTAGCAAACGATGCTGCAAAAAGAGCAATGGAAAAAGTCAGAGCCGAAGAAGAAGCTTTAGCTCAATGGCTTGAATCTTATAAAAAATCAAAAATGAGTGAAGTTGATATTACCACCAACACATACAACGAACAATTGGACAAATTCTACGAATTGCTTGATAAGAAAAAAATATCCCAGGAAGAATATGATAATTTTATAGAACAATCAACAAACGACTATAATGCGAAATTAGAAGAAATAGAAAAAAAAGAGACTGAGAATGAACAAAGAAAATTAGATGAAAAAAATCGATTAGAAAAAAACGCCAAAGAACAAATGCTACGCCTTAAAGAAACTTATGCAACAACAGATGAAGAACGCAACGCCATAGTCATTGAACGCATAAACCAAAAGTACAACGAAGAATTGAAATTGGCAAAAGAAAACGGAATTGCGGAAGCGGAAGTAGAAAGAGCCAAGCTCGCCGAAATTGAAGCGATAAAAAGGAATGCTGCGGACAAAGATGCTGAAAACAGAAAGGCTGCCCAGGAATTTTCTTGGCAGCTTAGAGAAACCGCCGCCGCAGACGAGGAAGAGCGTTGCAATGTGCAGATGGAGCGGATGAACGCCAGATACGATGCCGAACTGGAAAAAGCCCGAGGAAACGCTACTCTTATAACCGAAATAGAAAGGGCCAGAGTTGCAGAAGCGGAAAGACTTGAAAATCAATTGCTGCAGACCAGGCTGAACACCACCGGCCAGTATGCGAATTCCTTCATGACCATAGCACAAAGCATGGCAACTATCGGCAAAGCCGGCGGCAACACAATGAAAGCCATCGCTATAACCGAGGCGATAATAAACACTGCATTGGCCGCCACCAAAGCGATGACATCAGCGCCCCCTCCCCTCAACTTTATCCTAGCGGCAGCGACAACAGCCGCCGGCATGGCACAAGTCGCCACCATTAAATCGCAAAAGTTCGCAAAGGGCGGCGTGGTTGAAGGAAACTCCTACTACGGCGACTACGTGCCTGTGAAAGCTAATTCGGGCGAAATGATACTGAACAAGGAGCAGCAGAAAGAACTTTTCAAAATCGCCAACGGCGGAAAAGAGAGCGGCGGCAGTCCTATAGTCGTCAATTTCTCGCCGCAAATAGCTCAGGGGTTGAACAAAGCAGACGTTAAAAAAATGCTGAAAGAAAACCAGGCCGAGTTCACAGCTTTCATATCCCAAGCGTTCGCCACCGGAGCGGGCAAAACGGGAGTGTTTATATGATGATAGCCGGGCATGGAATAAACCTCATAGATTCGCACGTCTTTTTCGAAAGTGCCATAAATCTGTTCAGCGTGAACAAACGCACGGAGGCATTGGATATCGGGCCGTCCGGCGATCATTTGAAAACAAAGCTTATGTGTTGGGAAAGCGTTGCCGAAATACACGCTTTGAGAAACGCTCTGCCCAGAGTTTCCGACACAGTTTCAATGCAGGCGACAGAGCACGAATGTCCTCTTGGTCCCGCTTACGATTGCACACAAATGTCTGGCAATTACATATTATTGGGAATAGGAGACGTAGCCGCCGAGCAAATGGGAGTGGCGACGATGGAGCTGGAGATAGCGGCAGCCGGCATAGCCGAAATGCCATTCAAATATGACAGCCTGCCTTTCGATATTTCCAATTTCGCGGTCAAAAGCGCAAGCCGCAAAACAGGGGAAAGCAAAAAAACGCACCAAAAAGGCGAAGGCTGGGCGGCTTTCAGGCATGGCTGGAACAGGCCGGAAATATCGCTGTCCCTGACAGCCAGCAGCCAAACTATGGGCGGCACGCTACGCTGGCTCACCGAAATACGAAGCGCACCTTTCGCAATGTATTGTGGTCCATCAATGATGCTTGCCGACGGCAGGCGTGAAATAACTGTGCTATGCACAGCTTGGGGCAATTTGCGTCGCATCGGCAATTCCGGGATGTGGGAATGCGATTTTGAATTTGCGGAGGCAGCGTAATGCTTGCAAGCTACCTGCTGGACATAGACATAAGCGACGCACCGGGGGATATGCCAGAAGACAGATCCATAGGTTTTTATGGCAAACGCTATCATTTTTCGACTTCAGAAATAGACGGTTATTTTCAATGCTTGGACGGCAGCAGTTTTTCCAGCATAGCACAGCAAAACGCCATCGTGCGGGGTGGAGAACTGTCAACCATGGGAGACGTCGAAATAAACATAACGTCCAAAGCAATAGCTCGGCATATCGAAGACAATGCCATAAACCTTTTAGGCGCGAAAGTTTCAATGGCTTATATTTTAGATGACAGGCCAAAACGAATGATATTTGCCGATATGCTGATAGGCGAATTTTTGCAGAAGGATGAAATTTCATTTGCCATTAAACTGGATGATTCCACATTCGCACAATCGTCTCCAGCCGCATTTGCGCGACCGGAGCATGGATACGAATCCAGAGAACTGTCGACTTTTATCGGCGAAGAGGTGTGGCTGCCCGCAAAAAAACTTTCCGAAGGAAAAAATCTGTACAACCAGGGAATGGGAGACGAACGAAATGGTATTCCCGAATTGGAAGGCGTTTCTACGCCCTTTGGTTTGCCGACCAAAAACGGAAAGCCAGCTTTCCCCTCCTCTTTCAATGCCATAGCGGCGTGGGAAAAAGATGGGTTCGCTGAGTTAACATTTGCTGACAGCCATTTTTCGTCTTCCCCGTTTTTGCTCGGGTTGGAAGGCCAGGCCTTGGAAGTTTATAGCGGTGGGGGCACCGGAGATAAATACAAGATAATAAATAGTTACGAAGCAAACTTATTTAATAGTAATGTTTTGCGGTTGGATAGGCCTTTTAAAAACGAAATAATTCCAGCATCCCACACTGACGACGGAGGACTCGAAACTAAAAATAAAATAAAATTGCCTTCATTGCTAACGTACGAGGGGTTCGAGCTACAACAGCATCCGTTAATTGCAGTTCCGTTGAAACTACATCCTTCCCAATCTCTGGCAACCGCAAAAGAAAAATCGAATTTGTCTTTTTTTCGAATAACCCAAGTACTCTCGCAATTTTATCTTAGTTTATGGAAAAATATGGATTTGGAGACTAATCTCAATGCGAGGATAGTTATGCCGAACGGAAACGTATTAACAAACCCTTGCAAGTTTGAAGTGCAGGAAAAAGGCGACAACTACAGAATAATAGCCTGCGCGAATTCTAGTGGCGAAAAAATCAGATTGAAGGGGTCATTGGAACGAGCTGCCAGATTTTGCGAATTCTCTACAGGTATTGCCAGTCGCGATGGTACAGTTTCACATCTTGCATATGTATCCGATGGTCAGCAAGTACCGTGCAAAGGAGATTTAATGCAAATTTTTAAAATGACTGATGGCTCATTCAAGAAGTTTAGCGGAGTTTTATTCGCCCACATTTCAATGTATTGGCGTTTGGATGAACTGGACGGCTTGGACATAGATAGTGTTTCGCCAAATTTTTCAATAAAATCTGAGAAGAAATGTTATAAATATGAATTGTACCGCGACTTAAAGGAACTCCTGGAGGAACGGGAAGGGGAATTCCTGTACCGTCTTATAGACGATCGCAACTTCTATCGGGGCATCTTGTCTGAACGTACAATTGATTCCTGGAAAGAATACCTGAACCGTATTCCGGATGATGACGACGCCAAGCAAGTTATTATAACTGCCATTACAATTGCTCCCGCGATGGAAAGTTTTGAAAAAATCGTAACCGCAATAGGTTGTAACTTAAATTTTCCGGACATACCAGCTATCATAGAAGCTATTATAAACAGTGATGCAAACACGCAAAATATCATGGATATTATCGCAAGCGATTACTATAAAGAATACATACAAAACGATAATCTTTTCGTTGAGATTCTTGAAAAATACGCTCCCCTTATTTCCAAAGGGGGGTTCCTTCTGTCGGCAAGATCTCTTTTGCTAGACGATAGTTGCACCGCACTGGACATTAGAGATTTTCGCATAGACGGACGTGAAAGCGGCGGGAGTCAGGATGCGATAGGAAGCATATCTCTCGCCGATGAAACCGAAAATAGCGACAGGGCGAAAAAAGTTGCGAATGAGATTAAATCAGCTCTAGCATTTTCTGGAGGTTCCATAAAATTTGCAAAATATCTTTATCTGCAAATAAAAGTCGACGTGACAAGCCCTAATTTCGATGAATTCAGATTATATGTCGGGGGCGCAAGCATGGACTACGATTACACCGTTCCGCTTGATAAAGTGCAGTTTAAAGCACTTAGGAACGATTACAAAATTCGCTCGCCAATACAGCTTGCCACAGCGTTATGCGTGGATAACCGCATAGCCATAGACGCGGCAAGCTTTGTGGAAGCGGGGGTGGATATCAAAAAAGATGTTTTGGGAGAAGTCGTAGATTACCCAAGCATAAAAGTGACCAATGGCGACAAGTGGGAAGCCAAACTTTCTGAATTATGTCGCATCGCAAACTTCTCGCTGTTCTCCGATGGCAGACGACTATATGCGCATTATTTCCCTACGGATAAAAGCAAAGAGCCTGCATGGGTTATAACCGAAAAAGATATAGTAGCAAACTCCTACGATATTACAACTCCTGAAAGCGGCTACATATCAACTGATTATGAGTTTTCTGTTCCTACTGAAACAGGCTCGGAAATACTCAACGTTTCCGCCTCGGAGAATGCGAAATTCCCAGTTATAGACGCATGGGAACTCGCGGGCGATTGGATATTCATCTCCGCTATAACCCAAGTTCGCCAATCCCCCCCTTTTATTATGCTGCCCGTGTCACCTTCTGCATCATGGTATAACACGCAATTTGCAAGCCTCATACCAGACAATATATACGAAATAAGCAATGAAAGTTGCCGGAAAATAATGCGATTGCTAGACATGCGCCGGCAGGTTGATAAAATAGATTGTGTGTTTGAAGAGATTTCGGGATCTTCGAGGCTGTTTTCGGGAAAAGGACTAGTGACGATAAGACCGCTAAAAAAACAAGAGCAGTGGAAAATCATGACGGGCGGCTATCCTATAGATTACGCTTCCGCGAAATGGCTGCATCTAAAATCAAAAGACGCTTTAAATATGGCTAAAAGGCATATTAAAATGGACGAGCGATATACCAAGTTTGAAACAATGGCATATACCAATCCGAATTTATGGCTGAAAAATATTCTCAACACGGTTGCGCATAACACTTACGCGAAAACTCTGGTAAAATTCACCGTTCCGCTTGATTCGCTGCCTTGTGCGGATTTGCCTTCGCTGATGCTCAAATGCCTGCGGCTCGAATTCGGATGGTTCAAAAAATATCCTATAAACGGCTGGCTGATAGGCTATTCGCTTTCGCCAGCAAACGACACTGCGGAAATAATGTTTTTAAGCTCGGAGGCTTTCATGCGAAAAAGAAAGCGGTACGATGAAAACGAAACTGTTGACCAGGTAATTTTAGACGAAAGTTCAGAAATACCAAATAAATTGATAATGGAGGATGCGTAATGGCACTTGAAATGGAAAGCGCGATAGTTATCCGCAGGTTTGTTGATTATGAAAACCAACTTGAGGGCGGGCAATTGGCACTTGAAATGGGGCAGTTTGGTTTTGCAAGGCAAGATCAAACGCTTGTCTGCCGAGACACTACAGGGGAATTTCATTATATAAAAACAGGCACTGCTATGCTTGAGCAAATATTATCGAAACCTCCCGTGCAAACAGTTGCCGCCTTGCCGACAAATGACGCTACGGGAACGCTCAGAATGGTTTTGGATAAAAACTCTTACTGGTTTAAAACGACTTCAATATGGGTTGAAATACCCGATAAAGCGTACTTTGAAGAAATTTTTAATAACGAGATTCTCCGTGCCGCCAGAGTAGAACAAACTTTAGCAGACCAAATAGCCGCAGAAGCTTCTGCCAGAGGTGCCGCTGATGACGCGCTGCAAGGGCAGATTGACGATACGAATGCCAGAATAGAACGTGTTGAGAACATGGGAGACTATGTTGGCTCATTCCCCACATTCGTCTTATTGCCCGCTGACACATCGGCGTTTCCAAACGGCATAACCGTGAACGATTTCACAACCATCCAATCTGACGAGACGCATTCAAACACGCCAAGCAGATATGTAGTCAGCGCGATAAACGGAACGGCCATCACTTGGAACTACGATTTCTCGTACTCGCAGGACATAACCGGCAAGGCGGACAAGGTGGCCGGAGCGACCAGCGGAAATTTCGCAGGGCTTGACGCGAGCGGGAACTTGGCGGACAGCGGCAAGAAGGCGAGCGATTTCGCTGCGACGAACCAGTCATTGGCAGCTACCGCAAACACGGACAATGATACCACCACACCGGCGGTGGCAAGCAACACAATCGCAAACATCTTGCAAACAATCTGGAACAAAATACGTAGCGTGGCGAATGCTCTGGCGAGCAAAATAGACGCGCTGACGGCTGGAACAGGCATAACCATAAGCGGGAGTGGCACAAACAGAACCATCACAAACTCTGCTCCCAACATACAGAGCGACTGGAACGCCACCACGTCGGCAACGGGACAGATACTAAACAAACCTACGATACCTACCGTTAATAATGCTACCCTTACTATTCAAAGAAATGGAATTAGTAAGGGGACTTTTGCAGCAAACGCATCTACCAACGCAACTATAAATGTCAATGAAACGGGTTTTGATACTCAGGTAATACAGGGTGATGGTTCATATAGGGATAAAGTGTCAAATACTACTGGTGTAAAGACTGATACGCTTATTCATGATTTATTCAACGCTAGAAGATATGGCGTTTCACATCCAATACCTGTTTTATCATGCTCGACTAATATAGGTCTTGGCAAAGGTTACGCTGGGGGCTTGGGTTACGCATTTGTTAGAGATGTTATCGACAAATGGGAAGACGGCTCTTACTATGAAGCTGGAAGTGCGATTAAAAGATCTTCCGGTGATTTTGTGAAAATTAAGTATAACAGATCCACAAGGCAATTTAACATTCAGTTTTACGGAACACTTAGTGGAAATGTTACAAGTTCTACTGCTATAATCACGTGGAGCATTAACAATGCTACGTTATTAAATAATAATGATAATTTTGGTATTATTTATGGTTTAGGATTTATGAATCCAATACATACGCAATTAAATTTACAAAACAATATTATTATAAGATGCCCCAACAGCATTAGTTCTGGTACTTATGTCAATGGATTTGTTTACGGGGAGTTGGCGTGAAACATTTTCTTCTCTCTATTACCAATGCTTGCAATAAATCATGCAACTATTGCGTAATGAAGAAGTGGATAAATAACCCAGAATATCCTGATAAAGCTACAATAGATGATTTTATTGTTTTTCTTAACCAAGCCATACTACCCGGGGACACTGCCGAAGTGACTGGAGGAGAGCCAACACTTCATTCGGATTTGCTTATATTATTAGATTATCTTAAAGAACGTAATGTAAAAACTATACTGAGAACTAATGGAATAAAACTTGGCGAATGGCGAAAGAAATATCCAAATATGATAGTAGTACTTGCTAAACATGATTCCTCTGATGAATACATGGAAAAACGAAAATCATATTTATTGCCACACGATGTAGTGCTGGATAGCATCAGCGAAGAGCAGAAGCAGAAAAAAGAAAATATACCGGAATTCATATGCAAAGAGGATACGTTTAAAATTCATCCCTACGACAGTCAATTTTTTGTGACAAATGACGGCAAAGTGCGGTTTTCGCCGTGCTCTGAGATATATGCCGGCAATATTCACACCAGAGAATACAATTATACACCTTTGATATGCAAAGATATTGAAAAGTGCTCTTTTTTGCTCGGAGCATGGAATTTAGCTGCGAGGATAGTGGCGGGCTACTCCTCGTCCTGGACGCAGCGAACACTAAACAAATAAGACTTACTGCTGCCGTCATGGTCGAACCAGTAGGCACCCTCGTCATAGTGGGTCATACTCCGGTACCAAGCACCGTCACTACTGTACTCCGTGGCATTCCACCATAAGCCGCTGTAGCCGGCAATGGTACCAAAAGAGTCGAAACTGCCATCCGAGTGGCCGCAGCCGCCCGGCAGAGCCGAAAAACCGTATGTGTCCTCGCACAGATAAGTATATTGCCCAGCAGGCAGTCCGTCACATGCTTCTCTTCGCGCTGCTGCTCGTGCAAGGCAAACATGTCAAGATCGCCTTTGCGCTCGGAAATCCATTTCTTGCCGGCTTGGCATAGGTCGGATATGGTTTTTTCATCAGAGCTGACGCCAATGGTTTTCAACTCACGGAATCGACCTTCGCTTTTGTCTGCCACAACAACGCTTGTGGTGCCGGAGCGGTTTTTCTTTTTGCGAACAAACATAGCCCAAAAATACACTTTTTACGCCTTGCGTCACCCAAATCGGGTGACGCAAAATCCGTAACCACCTCAAATACAACAACTTACGTTTTTATAAAATTTAAAGTGTCGAAGTCAGGACGTGTTTTAAAGCAATGCTGCGTAGAAGATGCGATAAAAGCAGACCAAATTTTCTCCATGCTGATGGGCGATGAAGTAGAACCCCGCCGCAGATTTATTGAGGAGAATGCATATAAGGTACTGGATAGGCTGGATATATAATTATAGCCTCACCCATGCTGCTCCCGCTTGCTTGCTTTGAAAACCGGAGCTTTTGCCCGTATAGTTTTTTTGAATATGCGCAATAAGGTTGTTTGATTCCTTAATGCAATAAAAGTCGCTGAATGTGAAAAAGAAAAATCCGTTTTCGGCTTTGAAATTTTTCATAACATTAAAAAGTTCTTCTGCTTTTCCGTCGTATTTTCCTATGAAAATGCTATCGTTCAAGTACATATAACCATCTTCTTTCACATAAAAATAATTAAAGTTCGGATTGTCTCTGAAAATTCCCTTGCTTATATAATATTCAAAAATAGGGCGAGAAACCGAGTCTGCGTAAACCAAACTCTTTGCGGTTGCGTTTTCGCTAATTTGCCGCAAAATATCCGAGCTTTGCGGCGAACCTATTCCCTTATGCATTCTTATTGAGTTGCTTGAAAACGCAAGAAGCGCAAAAATTGAAAGAACGGCTATCAAAGTCTTGGTTCCCAATTTTAAAAAAATCTTGTGAACGCAAAATGCCACCGGAATAAAAATCAATGGAATAATAAAAACCAGGTATTTAGAACCGACTACCTGCATTTGCGACCAGTTTCGCATAGAACGCATAAAATCGTTATACGGTATTCCCAGCGGCGCTATTTTCAAAAGATGAAGCAAAACCAAAATAAAAATCGGAATAAAAACGGAAAGCAACAAACTTCTTTTTTCCTTGTATAGAAA
Organism: Fibrobacteria bacterium GUT31; assembly: GCA_001462225.1. Classification (GTDB taxonomy): domain Bacteria; phylum Fibrobacterota; class Fibrobacteria; order Fibrobacterales; family Fibrobacteraceae; genus Fibrimonas. Next base: position 94,918 of record LIUH01000148.1, read on the forward strand.
GAAACTTCCAAAGCAGAGAGGCAAAACAAAAAGCAAGGCGTTTACCCAAACAAAGGGGCCAAAAACAAAATAATGAAAATTTATGAAATGCCTGCCAAGCATTTGAATGAAAAAATTATCTATGTTAAACCAATGTCCATCAACATTTTCGGTGTAATTGCAAACTATGCAAAAAATGCTTGCAAGCGTTAGCAGCAAAATTAAAAGCATCTTATTTTTTTTGCCGTAAGAGCAAAGGCACAAAACAATTAGAAAAGCCTCTATACCGTAAAAGGAAAAATTTACGGAGTAGAACAGTAAAGTATCCGAACTGACGAGCAAAAATAAAAAAATACAGGCAAATTCAACTCCAAACTCCCGTTTCGCAAAAATATACGCAAGTAAAAGCGTTGCTATTCCTGCGAGCAAGGGCAAAAACCTCAAAGCATATTCGGAAATGCTAAAACCGCCGATCTGGGATTTGAAAGTTTCCCAAAACAACGTTTCTTCCAACCATAAATTTTCCCCTTTTGCATAAATAAGTACCCTTGAAATCATACCCAAAGCCAAAAAAAACAAGCAAAAACCCGTGTGAATTTTTTTAGCTTTGGAAAACGGAGGCATTAGTTAAATATAGTAAAGACTAGCACCACCTGCAATACTCTGACACAGGGCAAGAAGCGCACGGGTAAATTCTCCGGCAAAAATAAGAATTATCATCTATAGGCTCGGCAAAAAATTGCAGGGCATGGCAAGCGAGAGCGGGATTTTTGGGAAATAATTCCTTGTAAAGAGAATTTGCAGTTTTCAATTTTTCTTTCGGATTTTCTTCCGGGTTGTAAACCTTTGTTTGAATTAGCCACCGCCTTGCACCCGCAGAATTCGGCAACGGCGGCAATGCTCCGGTACCCATCGGGGAAAATGAAACCAAGCGATGCAAAAAATTCAAAATTTTAGGACGAAGCGGGTTGCTTTTCCCCATATAAAAAATCTCGCTGCAAGCACGCCAAACATCAGACGGCGAATGATTCACAACCCACAGATCAAGGCGATTTTCCCTAACGCGCACAAACCTGCCCACACTCCAAATTATACCCGCTACTTGCGGAGCGAGATTCCAATTTTTTAGTTTGCATTTTGAAATTGCGCTCAAAATCACATCTTCGGCAGGGGCGGGAAGTTCTGCAACATCGCCGACTTTTTTTTGCAGTTCAAATAAAAAATTTTGCAATTCCGCAAGACTTATCCCCTGTTGCAAAGCACAGCCCAAAAGCAGCCAATTTATTTTTGCAGGCAAAGTCTCCGCCTTGGCTGCGACCTCTACAAGCGGGTCCATCAACTGCGAAGCCTTTAAAATCCATTCGCTAATCACACAGCAATCCGAATCTTAAACCAAGCGTAGAAATTTTTATAGAATCCACCCTTAATTTTTCGCAAAGAGAACGAATCCAATAAAGCCCGCATATAATTACATCTCCCCTACCCTGTTCCAAACCGGGCACTGCATTTCTGAGCTCTTTGGACAAATTGCTCAAATGTATTATAATCTGCTCAATATCGGCAACAAAAACAGTTTGCCCTTCCAAGGCGTTTGCATCAAAATGCTTCATTTCTTTTGCCAGCATCCCAAGGGCTACAGCAGTTCCGCCGACAAAATATGTATCTCTTTTTGCAAAAGGTTTTAAATTTACGGTTTTGAAAAAATCCTTTGCCCACTTCTTATAATCGGGTCCGGGTATGGCACCCATATTTTCAAAAAGCTCTAACGCTCCTATAGGAATGCTCAAAAAATTTTTTCCGGTTGATAATTCGGTTGAACTGCCGCCCGCATCAACGGTTAAAATTCCCTGACCGTAAATCTTTGAAACTGCCTTATAAGAGAGTTCGGCTTCTTCTTCGCCGCCTATTATGCGGGGCTTTGTCCAAAGAACACGCTCTGCTGCCTGCAACACCTCTTCCTGATTTTTGGCTTTTCTCATTGCCTCTGTCATGGCAACCGCTTTTATCTCTGCCCCCAGGGAATGAGCCAAGCCTCTGAAATTTGCCAAAATGCTGCAAAGGGTTTCTAACCTGTCTTTTGATATTTCGCCGCTTATGTGAATATCTTCGCCAAGTCTGCAAATCTCGATTTTTTGCACTAAAGCCTTTATGCTGCTATCTTCTTTTTTTGCAACTAAAAGGATTGTGCTGTGGCTACCTATGTCTATGGAAGCTACGTGCGGAAAAGCGTTGAACATCGCAGGAATTTAGAAAAGTGCATTGTGGTTCAGGCAATTTCTACATTTCCCTCAACATGCAACTATCATCCTCTTATTCCACTCTCCTCTCCCTAGCCAAAGACCGCATCCTGCTACTGGACGGCGGAATGGGAACCATGATCCAAAAACACAATTTAATCGCAAGCGATTCCTTGGTACTCTCTCATCCAAGCATTATAGAAAGCATCCACACCGAATACCTTGAAGCCGGTGCAGACATAATAGAGACCTGCACATTCAATTCAAACGCCATTAGCCAAGCTGATTACGGAATGGAAAACGAATGCTATAAATTGAACAAGGCCGGTGCGGAAATAGCTCGCAAAGCCATCGAAAAATATGGTGGCAAGCATTTCGTAGCAGGATCCATCGGCCCAAGCTCAAAAGCAGCCGGTATGGCAAGCAAGGTGGAAGACCCCGCAAGCAGAGGCGTATCATTCAGAGAACTCGCAAACGCTTACCAAACGCAAATCAAAGGACTCTTAGATGGCGGTTCAGATATTCTTTTAATAGAAACGGTGTTCGATACCCTCAACTGCAAAGCCGCCTTGTACGCTGCTTCGCTTGAACAGGAGGAGCGGGGAATAAAAGTTCCCGTTATGGTTTCGGGAACTATCAGCGATGCTTCGGGGAGGCTCCTAGCCGGGCAAACTCTGGAGGCGTTTTGGAATTCTATTTGCGGCTACGATTTATTCAGCATAGGTTTAAACTGTGCTCTTGGTGCGGAGGAAATGGGTGCGCATATCGCGGAACTCTCAAGAATTGCAAATGTTTTTGTGAGCGCATATCCAAACGCAGGCCTCCCCAACCAACTTGGCGGTTATGACGAGACTCCGGAGGGCATGGCAAAGCACATTGAAAAATTTGCCGACAACGGATGGCTAAACATTGTGGGCGGCTGTTGCGGAACTACACCGGACACAATCACAGCGATGAAAAAGGCAGTGCAAAACAAAACTCCGAGAAAAATTCCCGAAATAGCGAAAACAACAAAACTCTCCGGCTTGGAACCGATTGAAATCACGGAAAGCAGCAATTTTATAAATATCGGTGAACGCAACAATATGGCTGGCAGTTTGAAGTTCGCAAAGATGGTCAGAGAAAACAATTGGAGCGAAGCGATAGCCATTTCCGCTCTCCAAATTGAAAACGGTGCACAGATTATAGATATAAATGTCGATGATGGCTTGCTGGATTCAAAAGAAAAAATGCGGCATTTTGTGAACCTCTATGTTTCCGAACCGGCAGCGGCGAAATGCCCGATTATGGTGGATAGCTCGGATTTTGAGGTTCTGCTTGCGGGAATGGAATGTTTCCCCGGAAAGGGCATTGTAAATTCTCTTAGCTTAAAAGAGGGCGAAGATGCGTTCTTGAAAAAAGCGAAGGAAGTCAAGCGAATGGGTTTTGCTCTTGTCTGCATGGCCTTTGACGAGCAGGGGCAGGCGAACAGTTACGATAGAAGGGTTGAGGTTTGCAAAAGGCAATATGATTTGCTCACTCAAAAATTGAATTTTAATCCCTGCGATATTTTCTTTGACCCTAATGTTCTCTCCATTGGAACAGGCATTGCGGAGCACGCAGACTATGCAAAGGATTTTATAGAGACCTGCAAATTCATAAAGGCGAATTTGCCGCACTCGCACATCGTTGGCGGAATTTCAAATTTGAGTTTTGCATTCAAGGGCAACAATGCAATCCGTGAGAGTATGCACTCCTGCTTTTTATACCACGCTTCAAAAGCGGGAATGGATTTTGGCATAGTGAATGCCGGGCAGCTCCCGATTTACGATGATATTCCCGTTATAGAAAGGGACTTGATAGAAGACCTGATTTTCAACCGCCGCACGGATGCAACCGACCGCCTTTTGCAATATGCACAGAGCATCAAGGAACGCAAAAGTGAAACAGCGGGCAATGCAAATGCTTTGGCTTGGCGGGAATTGCCTTTGGAAGAACGCATTTCCTACGCATTGGTTAAAGGCATGGATTCCTTTATAGAACTTGATGCGGAAGAGGCACGCATCGCTTTTGGCAGCCCGCTCAAAGTGATAGAAGAACTCTTGATGAACGGCATGAACAAGGTGGGTGAATTATTCGGTGCAGGAAAAATGTTTTTGCCCCAAGTTGTGAAAAGCGCAAGGGTTATGAAAAAGGCGGTTTCCGTTTTGCAGCCATACATTGAAGCGGAACGCAAGGGTTTGAGTGCAAAGGCGGGAAAGGTATTGCTCGCAACCGTAAAGGGCGATGTGCACGATATAGGAAAAAATATAGTAGCGGTTGTGCTGGCCTGCAATAATTATGAAATAATAGACCTCGGCGTTATGTGCCCTGCGGAGAAAATTTTGGAAGCGGTCAAGGAACACGCTCCGAATTTGGTGGGGCTTTCCGGACTTATAACTCCGAGCCTCGTCGAGATGAGTTTTGTTGTGGAAACCCTTTCTAAAGAGAATTTTGAAATCCCCGTTCTGATAGGCGGCGCAACAACTTCCGCTTTGCACACAGCGGCAAAAATAGCACCGCTTGGCAAGCAACCTGTAGTCTATGTTCCGGATGCCGGGCGAGCGGTTTTTGTGGCGCAGTCCATTTTGAACAAATCCAAGCAAAACGCATTTTTGCAAGAGAACTATGAAAAGCAGCAAAAACTCCGTGACACCCTGAGCAGAAAGGAAGAGAAACCTTTAATTCCAATTGAAGAAGCCAGAGAAAGAGGCTTGGATTTATTTAGTAAATGCTGATTAGTAGGACGTTTTTCTACTTACTATATTCCCCACATGAATAAAATAGTTTACAATTTCAGCGCGGGTCCCAGCACCCTTCCTAAGCAGGCTACGGCAGAAGCGGCTGCGGCTATTGCGGATTTTGCGAATACCGGTATCGGTATTATGGAAATGAGCCACCGCACCAGACCCGTAGAGGGAATGGTGGCAGAAGCCGAATCTCTTTTGCGCGAACTTTTGTCAATTCCTTCCGGTTATGAAATTTTGTTTTTGGGCGGCGGAGCCTCTTTGCAGTTTTGCATGGTGCCGATGAATTTGCTCGGCTCAAACGCAAGCGCAGACTACACAGACACAGGCATGTGGGCTAACAAGGCATTAAAGGAAGCGAAGAAATTCGGCAAGGTGAATGTGGTTTGTTCATCCAAAGAAAGCATATATAACCATATTCCGAAAAATTTTGAGCAAACACCGGGTGCAACTTACCTGCACCTCACAAGCAACAACACAATTTACGGAACGCAGTGGAAAGAATTCCCCAAGGCAAACACATATTTGGTTTGCGATATGAGCTCGGATATTTTGAGCCGCCCTATAGATGTTTCCAAATTCGGGCTTATATACGCCGGGGCGCAAAAAAATATGGGGCCTGCAGGCGTGGCTACCGTTATAGTTCGCTCGGATATTTTAGGCAAGGCGGAGCGCGACATTCCGACAATGCTGGATTACCGCACACACATTCCCGAACACTCAATGTTCAACACCCCGCCTGTGTTTTCCATTTATGTGGTGAACAGGGTTTTGCACTGGCTCAAAAATCTCGGCGGAGTTGCCGCTATGGAAAAAATAAATGCCAAAAAAGCAAACCTATTCTACGATGTTTTGGATAACTCAAAATTATTCAAAGGCACAGCCGCTAAAGAAGATCGCTCCACAATGAATATTCCCTTTGTGTTTAGAGAAGATGCCATTGCAGCGGACAAAAAAGAAGCCATGGAGAAAAAATTCTTGGCTTTGGCACAGGAAAAGGGGTTGGAGCAGTTGAAAGGGCATCGCTCGGTGGGCGGGTTCAGGGCCAGCATTTACAATGCAATGCCGATAGAAGGGGTTGAGGCCTTGGCCGCATTTTTAGGTGAATTCGAGAATCTCGCTCATTAATTCCCCATAAGTTTCCACAGCTTTGAACTGCGGAAATTCTTTTTTCACGGAATCCGGGGCGCAAAACAGGCATGCCTTGTCTGCGGCTTTTAGCATTTCAATGTCGTTGTAGGAATCTCCGGTTGCAAATACGCGGTAGCCCAGCAATTTTAATGCCTTTACCGCACGTTGCTTTTGATTTTTTTGCCGCAATTTGTAGCCTATAATTCTATTGTCATTTGTTTTCAGGTTATGGCAAAACAGGGTGGGGTAGCCCAATTTTTTCATTATCGGATTCGCAAATTCGGCAAAGGTATCCGATAAAATTATTACCTGATAAATAGAACGCAGTTCATCTAAAAATTCCTTTGCGCCGTCTAAAAGAGGCATCTTTTTTATAACGCTTTGAATATCTGAGAGTTTTATGTTTCTTTCATTTAAAATTTTCAGACGGTGCTGCATAAGCTCATCGTAATTGGAAATATCACGGGTTGTTAAGCGAAGCTCATTTATTTGTGTTCGCTCGGCAACGGAAATCCAAATTTCCGGTGAGAGAACGCCCTCCAAGTCAAGAGTTGCAATACAGGGTTTTGGCAATTTTACCTCTTTATTCTATTGTTTCTACCGGGGTGGTGTTGTCGAATACGTGGCATGCGGAATTGCAAGCTGCGTTAAAACGTTTCCATAAAGTTTTTGCCAAATGCATGGAAACATTGCCGGACTCTCTCCATGCGGCTCTTAACGCATTGGTTTCGGAAATTATTTCCGAGTGGGTGAGGACTTGGCTTTGCGCCTTTACCAAAAGCTCTTCCGCTTGCCTGCACAATTCCTCTTTCTTTTGAGCGTTTATTTTGTCTAAATTGCTTCTGATATCCTTTTGGTCATTGTAAATGGAGAAAAAGGACTGAACAAGCTCGGTGAATTTATTGGAAATTTCCGTTTCCGCCACTCCGCAACGGCCGGTGCTTTCCCATTCGGATTGCAACCTGCGAACCGTTTGAAGAGTATTGAATTTAAAGTTGCCTTGCTCTATAATATTTTTCAACCGCTCTATTAAGCCATGCTTTATTTCCCAGTTTTTATCCAACTCTTTTGTGATTTCCGGGTTGCTTTTTGAAGCTGCTTCCCATATACGGTCGGAGGCGGCAAAAAATCTTTCGTTCAATTCTTTAGAATAGCCGTTGTTTTCAAGTGCCTTCCATTCCTCTTCTATAGCTTTCCATGCTGCAATGGATTCTGTGCTTGATGCATCAAAATTGAGAGCCTCAAGTTTTTGGCACACCTCGTCTCTGGTTTTTCTGGAATTGTCAAAAAAGGCGTTCCTATTTTCAAAGAAAATATCGCTTGCCGCTTTGAATCTCTGTAACAGTTTCTCGTATTGCTCGGCAGGAACAGAACCTGCGGTTTTCCAGTCTGCGCTTAATTTTGTGAATATCTTCGGGGTATTTTTCCAGTCGGTGGAATTGGCGAGGGCTTCTGCCTCTTCGCAAAGTTTTTCCCTCGCTGCAATGCGCTCGTTGATTTGCTCGCCAATGCGTTTTTTATACACTTCCTGTTTTTTGAAGAAGGCATTTATCGCCGTTTGATAGCGCTCCCAAATGATATGGTTTTGAATTTTCGGGACATAGCCGGTATTTTTCCATTTTGCCTGCAATTCCTGGATTTTCTTTAACTGCTCTGCCCATTCACCTTCTGCTGCGGCAAGTTCTTCTATTTGAGCGCATATATCTTCCTTGATTTTCAGATTCTCTTCTTGCCCTTTTTCCTGTTCCTTTAATAAAGGCGCAACGGAATCCATAACCTTGTCCAGCCCGGCCTTAAAGCGCGGCCAAAACTCCTGAATTTTTGCTGTCGGCATATAGCCCGCAGTTTTCCATTGCTCAAGCATGGCAAAAGCCTTTGCTCTGTTTTCCAAAACAATCGGAGCATTTCCGAGTTCTTCAATGTCTTTTATCAACTGTTCTCTTATTTGCTCGGCATGCCAAGATGCCCATTCCTGCAAGTTTTGGAAACGGCTTGTTGCAGCTCTAAAATCCTTGTAAATATTCTTGAACTGAGCTTTCTTTTCACCTACAATTTCTTTCCAACCGTAAAAAGCCTGCCTTATGCTTTGGGATATTTCGTTGAAATCGCCGTTTTCGTCCAAGTCATTTACCTTGTCTATTATGGCTTGCAGCAACGGCAGTTTTGTGTTGTATTCCTCTTCGCTTAATTTATCTTCCCTGTCCTCTTTGTCATCTTTAAACTCGGTGGTGAATTTTTCCGCATCTTCGGGGAGTGCAATTACCGGAGTTTCCTGCGCTTTTTTCTCTATTTCTTCTTCTTTTATTTTTGTTTCTTCCGCTTCTTGTTTTGCTTGTTCTTCTGCAACGCGGGCTTTTTCTGCGGCAATATTTTCTCTGTGTTTTTCAAAGACCGAATTTAAGTCCGAGTTTTGCTGCAAGCCTAGGGCAGAGGCTTCTTTGCTGAGATTTTCCGCTTCTGCGCAAAGCCTTTGCATTTCGGGGTCTATAGACAGAGGCTCTTTGTTTTCCAAGAGCCTTGCGGCGTGGGAGAGCAACGCTTTTTGTTTTTGAGCCAGTAAATTTGCCTGTTCTTTTGCCGGATCTGTTTTTGAAGCCTGAATTGCGGCATGCATTTCTTTCGCTTTGCTGCGCACGGATTCAAACCTTGAACTGTCTTTGCCGTTTGCTATTTCTTCAATAAGGCTTTCGCTTTGCAATTTTGCGAGTGCAGCCAAGGCTACCGCCTCTTGTTGGTCGCTTTTTGCTACTGCGGCCAGCACACCTTGTTTGGAACAACTGCTCAGCAATTCCGAGCGAACATCCGCCGATTTTGCCGAAGTCAACAGCTCATCTTTGTCTTTTGTTTGCAATTCTTCCAGTATTTCGCGAATTTCTTCCGTTAGCTCGCCGTTGTGATTTTTCACCGTTTTAAGCCAAAATTTTCTCAAAGTTTCTTTTATTGCATTTTGCACCGAAACATCTTGCTCCGTTTTCAATAAGTTGCTCAAATGCGCGGTTGAAGATATTTTTTGAATAGCTATTTTTCTTATATTTGCATCTTCATCATTTTTAGCCACATCCAAAAGAATATCCAAATCCGTAGAACTCAAACTCTGAACAGCTTGTCTGCGTAAAACCAAATCCGAACTTTGCCATTTCGGCTTAAATACATCCAATAAACCCATAATAACCTCTTCTTTTCAAAAATATATGTGCCGAAATAATTTAGAAAAACCAATAACTCAGCATTTCCTAATAACTCCGGCTAAAATTCCCGCTATGGAGAAATCTTCGCCTTCGCTCACAGTTATCGAATGGTATTTGGGGTTGGATGCCCGGAGCTCTATTCTGTTCTCTGCCGGGTAATAGTGCTTTAGCGTAGCGTTTCCATCTATTATGGCTGCTATGATTTGCCCGCGTTCTGCGTTTTTTTGCATCCTGATTATCGCGATATCGCCGCTTAGAATGCCGTCTCCGGTCATGGAATCACCTTGTACCCTAAGTGCGAAAATTTCGGAATTGCGCGGAAGCACGGATTTGTCTATTGTAAGGGTTTCTTCTATGTTCTCTTCTGCCAAAATGGGCGTACCTGCTGCTATGCGGCCTATTACGGGCAAATTGGCGGCATTGGCGTGTGCAGGAAATGCACTTCGGGGGAGTGCTATTCCGCGAGCTTGGTTTGAACGCTTTTTTATAAACCCTTTCTTTTCAAGGGCATTTAAGGCGTCTCTAACCCCATTGGTGCTTTTTATGCCGAATTTATCGCCTATTTCGCGAATTGTCGGCGAGTATTTGCGCAAAAGAATAAATTCTTTTACGTAATTATAAATATCAAACTGTCTAGCGGTAACTTCTTTCATAATAGTAAATATACAAAAATACTGAACAAAAAGGCAGAAAATAATTTCTTTCTTAAAGTTTCTAAATTACCGTTATGCAAACTAACGTGCCTCTTGCGGAGAAAATGCGGCCTCATAATCTGGATGAATTTTTGGGGCAGCAGAGGATTTTAGGGGAAACAAGTATGCTGAGGGCAGCAATTTTGAATGGCAACGTGCCCAGCATGATTTTTTGGGGGCCTCCGGGCTGCGGAAAAACAAGCCTTGCAAATGTGATTAAAAACCATTGCAAAAAGCGCTTTGTGGCTTTGTCCGCCGTTACAAGCGGAGTTAAAGAGGTAAAAGCTGTCTTAGATGAATCAAAAACATATAAAGAAAACGGCAGGGAAACTATTTTATTCATAGACGAAATTCATCGCTTTAACAAAGCGCAGCAAGATTCCCTTTTGGGCGCAGTGGAAAACGGAACAATCACGCTTATAGGCGCAACCACCGAAAATCCGGGCTTTGAGGTGAACTCCGCCTTGCTCTCCCGTTGCCAGCTCATTCTCTTTGGGCCGCTTTCCCCGCAGGATATGCAAAATCTTTTGGAAAGTGCTTTGCACCTTCACCCAAGGGGTCTTAAAAGAAAAGATTTGAGCATATCTCTGGAGGCGGCTCAAAAGCTGATAGGGCAAGCAGACGGAGATGCCCGCTTTTTGCTGAACCAGTTGGAATGGCTCGCTGGCACAATTCAAGGCGAAGCGGAAATAACGCCGGAACTCATGGAGCAAATCCAGTATGAAAAGCCGCTCCGCTACGACAAGCACGGCGAAGAGCATTACAATTTGATAAGCGTTTTGCACAAAGCCGTGAGAGGCAGCGATGTGCAAGCCGCCGTTTACTGGCTGCACAGAATGCTGGACGGCGGTGAAGATCCTCGTTATATTTTGCGTCGTTTGATGCGAATGGCAATGGAAGACATTGGGCTTGCAGACCCAAACGCTCTTTTGCTTGCGACCTCGGCAAGGGAGGCCTTTGATTTCATGGGCGTTCCGGAAGGTTTAATTGCCCTGGATGAACTAACAGTTTATTTGAGCCTTGCTCCCAAGAGCAATAGTTTGGAAATCATGGGTGCAAAGGTGAACAGTTGCATTAAGCAAACAGGAACATTGCCGGTCCCCAGAGCATTCAGAAATCCCGTGACAAAAGTGGGAAAGGAACTGGGCTACGGCAGGGGCTACCAATACGACCACGATTTACCGGGTGCTTACGCAGGTCAAGAGCATTTGCCGGAAAAATTAAAGGGCACAAAATTTTACGAACCCACGGAATACGGCAAAGAAAAGGCACTCTCGGAGAGGTTAGCCCAGTTGTCTAAAAAATAAAAACATTAATTTTTCAAACATTCGTATTTGTGGGGTAGGGGCAATGGCGTACCTTGCCCAGCTATGAAGGAAGTAGGGAGTGGGAAAAACATGGATTTTTTAAAAAAATTCAGAAAATTTCAGAAAAATCTTAACAACGGCTCAAAAAAAATCTATATTTGTACTTATGCTAATGTATAATATCCCTTATTTGGGCAGTACAGGATACTAAAAAATTAAGCCTAAAAGCAAAAAATATTATAATTGACGAGAACAACGACATTTATGTAAGCCCCGTTTCTTTTTGGGAAATAGCCTTAAAAACAAGTATAAAGAAATTTTCATTCAATAACTTGGATATAAACGATTTTCCCGAATTATCCAGAAAAATGGGCTTTAATTTGGCAAGCCATAGTGGATAATTTTGTATTCATAAGCAAAGACAATTCTATGGAACAATATAAAGAAAATAATTTGAATTTAGTTTAGTAAGGGCACATAGGGAATAACCCTATCGCAAATGCATCATGCATTTAGTATGTGATAGAATAATAAGGATTTTTACCGAGCAACAATGATATTTTCTATATTAAACGTCATGGATAAGGCTAAATATGTTCGCGTACTAGCGTTATGCTTTGCAACGCTCATAGCCGTTCCGCAAATTGCGGTGGCGCAAGATCCGAATTGCTCGCCACAGCCTGGTTTTTTAACTGCAACATATGGAGACTTGCTTTCTACCGTCACACCAACCGGATCGTGCGATGTGCCCGGGATTTGGGAATGGGACGATGATAGCCAGCCAGTGGGAAGCATAGGCATAAATCTTTTTGATGCCACATTCACACCTGACGATGATATAAGTTATATTTCTGTAACTATTAGTTTAGATGTTACCGTAGGCAAAGCAACTCCTGATTGCTCACAGTCCGGTACCTTAAACGCAATATACGGAAACTTGCTTTCTACCGTCAC
>LIUH01000149.1:0-4174 GCA_001462225.1 Fibrobacteria bacterium GUT31
TCCTGAGAATACACTTGCCCAAGCACAGGCGAAGATTGTGGAAGCTATCAGCTTGCTGCAGCCTTATCTGCTTGCGCTTACCCCAGCCGAAAAACAGGAACTCCCGAAAATGGGACCTAAAACCCTGAATTTCGTGGAAAAATCACACCAAGCCGCTCACGAGAATCCAAGCCTCGTACCGCCATATCTGGAAATGGGCGCTTTTGATGTGGATTTCGCTGATGCCCACGGTCTGTGGAAGCTATACAACCGCATACGGCAACTGGAGGAAAGCGTGGCCGATACGCAAATGACCGCCGGTAGCGAGGCCTTCCAAGCCGCGCTCGTTTTTTACAGCTCGGTCAAGGTGGCGGCTTCCAACGGCGTCAAGGGAGCTAAAGCGGTATATGAGGAACTGAAAAAGCGGTTCCCTCGTCCCAAAAAACAACAAAAAGGAGGTGAGGAATGAGGGCTTTTTAGCTTTGAGGCAGGATTTTCTTGCTTTTAGGCAGAAATTTCTTGCTCTGAGGTAGAAGTTTCCTGCTTTCAGGTAGAAATTTCTTGCTTCCGGGTAGAAGTTTCTTGCTTTTAGGCAGAAATTTCTTACTCCGAGGTAGAAGTTTCTTGTTTTTAAGTGGAAATTTCTTGCTTTCGGGTAAAATTTCCTCTCTTTCACCACAAACAACCCCCCAAAATAGGTGTTCATTATGAAAAAAATCAGGTCCATTTCGTTGGCGGTCGCATTGGCGGCCCTATTCACGGCAAACGCATTCGCACAAGACAAGGATACGGCATACGTGCCGTTCAGTGTAAACGTAGATGCCACTGCCACGGCAAAACTTGACGATGCCGTCAAGTCCACAAAAGCATTGAGGGCGGGTTATACGGACACTCTGCACATCATCGTTGAAGGGGGAAACACCCCGATTGCGAGGCAGGGCATAACGCCAAATCCGGTGGCTATGCACATCTACAGAGGAAAAATATCCCTTGAACTGTCCCGGCAGTTCGGAAGCACGGATATAGCTTTGTACTCGCTGAACGGAAAGCAGATTATGCGTGGCAAGGCGGCGGCTTCGGAGGCGGTAAAAAACATATCTCACTCAGATGTCAAGACGGGCGTTTATCTACTGTCTGTGAAGGGTGCGGGTGGCAACGCATTCACAACACGGCTGGCGCACAGCGGCGGGGGGCTGAATATCAATGTGGCGTTCTCAAACGGAAATCCTACCTCACTGTTGGAAAAAACTATTCCCGGGAACTGGACTATAACTGTTTCGGCAGATGGGTACTTGGACACCTCGTATGCGTTTGTTCCTGAGACTGGGCTAACGAACACCCCGGTGCAGAATATAATTCTACGACCTGTTCCCGACCCCGACTTACCCACTGTAAGTGGCACCATAACCGCCGACAATCCCGCAGGGCCTCTTGCGGGGGCAACGGTTACACTGAAACAGGGGGAGGTCGTAAAGGGAAGCGCAACAACCGCCGCTAATGGAACCTACACCATCAGCAATGTGGAGAACGGAACGTATACCATTGAAGTTACCAAAGACGGCTACTATCCCAATACCATTGCCGATGTTGTGGTTAATGGGGCAAATGTAAGCGGGCAAGTTATAACTCTAGAGCATGGACCATATATCGCTTGCAGCGTAACCAATCCTTCCGTATATGAGGGCACGGTAATAACTCAGCCTGTGCTTGTTGCTTGCAGCGATGGCTCTGAGCCTTCCGGCATTGTTTTGAGCGGTAATTTGCCGAATTGGGACAATCCCGCTCATGGAACTTATGCGGTGTTTGTGAAAGCGGACTGTGGATTTGGAACTTTGCCGGCAATTCCTTGCGGGGCATTGAGGATTGATGAGGTTACGCTCACCTGCGGCAACGTTCCGGCCTCCGGAAACGAGGCTGTTGCAATAACCCCGCCCGAATTAACCTGTAGCCACGGTACAGTCGGTACTCCGGCTTGGTCTCCAAATGCACCGAATTGGAGCCATCCCACGCATGGCACATACAGCGATATAAGCGTAACCGCGAATTGCGGTGTGGCTACCAAAACGGCTGATTGCAGCGGTTCACTGACGATTGATGAGGTTACGCTCACCTGCGAACGTTTGCCGGAGATGGAGCGGTTTTCCGGCTTTGCATTTTACCGATCTCCCGATTTAAGATGCAGCCACGGTACTCTTGGTACTCCGGCTTGGTCAAATGCGCCGGATTGGAACAATCCTGCTGCCGGCACATACAGCGATATAAGCGTAACTGCGAATTGCGGCGTGGCTACCAAAACGGCTGATTGCGACGACTCATATATCGTCCATTGCTCCGGCAAGGACAATACTTCACGGTATTATTGTTCCAACGACATGATGAGAGAATACGGTTTTTTAACCGATGACCGAAGCGACCCGCCTCAAACCTATAAAACAGTTGTCATAGGCGACCTGACTTGGATGGCGGAGAATTTGAATAACGGAGATCCAAAGTGGGTAGCGGCTATGGACCTTCCAGCAACGTACGATGGTTCATTGTATGGAAGCGATGTAAACCACAAAGGTATTTGCCCCGATGGTTGGCATATACCCACCAAAGAGGAATTTGAGGCGTTACTGACAACCGTGGAGAACACTAGCGGCACCAATGACATCGGAAGTAGATTGCAATCTGTAGACTGGTGTAGAGGCAACAATGATGGCCCCTGCTTTTACCATAAAGGCTATGACACTTACGGCTTTACGGCTCTGCCGACCACCGATTACAGCTATGATGACGATGATGGCGGGTACAGCGCCGGCAGGTGGTGGAGTGCCACTGAGAGCACCGGTGGGGGGAGTGCTTGGGCCCTTAAAATAGACTACTACAACTACCAAACGGGTGCGAATGTAAGCACATCCAACAAGCTTCAATGGTACTCTGTGCGTTGTGTCCAGAACCCCGATGGTGCTGCTCTCTGCGACGGTTTGCCATACACGAGTTCCCAGTTTTGCTCCGGCAATACGATTCACGAGAGATGCGGCGGCACCGTGCTATTCACTCCCGGAATTGAAGCCTGCTGCGGAAATAACAGATATAATTTGTCAAGGCAATTCTGCAAAAACGATATGATTTACGATAAATGCGCTGGCGCAGAATACAATCCCGCAACACATTTATGCGATCCACGTGATGGCAAGCAATACAAACATGTGACTATTGGCACTCAAACTTGGATGGCGGAGAATTTGAATTACGATGTGCCAAATACTACCAATGATGTATGCTATGATAACTTGACTTCCAATTGCGATAAATATGGGCGCTTATATGATTGGGCAACGGCTATGGATTCTCCATCCAGTTGCAATGACCGAGGTTGTTACGTTGATATAAGGGGTAATTGCCCGGAAGGTTGGCTTGTGCCAAGCCCTGAAGACTGGGAAAGATTGATTAATTACGTCGGTAGAAATGATGCGGGAACTAAATTGAAAGCAAGAAGCGGCTGGAATGGCAGTGGCAATGGCACGGACGATTACGGCTTTTCGGCCCTGCCGGGCGGCTACTACTACAACAGCGGTTTCCAAAATGCCAATAACAACGGCTACTGGTGGACTGACTATGACGTTGGTGATGATGGTTTTAGTGGTCGACAAACCTACGCCCTCAACATGGGATACAACTATAGCAATGTGGACATCTACACCTCTTCCAAGTGGCCTCGGCATTCTGTGCGTTGCATCAAATACTAGCGCAAAGTGCCGCCGCTTGCCGGAGGGGGGCGGCACAATTCAGGAATTGATATTTTTTTGCCATGTCGCATAATCGAATTGTGCCATGGCTTCCGGTTTGTTTTCTATATTACAATCGTTTCATGCTAAACAAACTTACTATTCGTGGCTTCAAATCCATAAAGGAATTAAATTCTTTTGAACTAAAGAATTTAAATGTGCTTATAGGTGCCAATGGTGCCGGGAAAAGCAATTTCATATCTTTTTTCAAAATGTTAAATTCACTAATGACAGGAAACCTAACGAAATATATTATGGACAATGGAGGGATGAGCGATTTACTGTTCAATGGTTCAAAAGCAACTTCAAAAATGGAGGTAGAAGCACGTTTCGGAATAAGAGGCTATCGTTTTAATTTAGAACTTAATACAAAAAATACAGCATCCTTAACTGATGAAGCTCGCTATTATGAAGGATCTGGCTGG
>LIUH01000149.1:4410-5773 GCA_001462225.1 Fibrobacteria bacterium GUT31
AGTTATGAAATTGTGGAAGACAATAAAATTTTACGCCCGGATGCATCAAATATAGCCCCGTTTCTTTTAACTCTCAGAAAACGTAATAAATCTTCTTACGATAGAATTCGTAACGCCTGCCGCTTAATTATGCCGTATTTTGACGATTTTCTTTTAACTCCTCAAGAATTTGGCGAAAAAATGAAAGTTTGCCTTTCTTGGACAGCTAAAGGTTCGGATTATCCTATGCAACCTTATCACTTATCCGATGGCAGCATCAGATTTATTTGTTTAGCAACAACTTTATTGCAACCCAACCTACCCAAAACTCTTATTATTGACGAACCTGAACTTGGATTACATCCTGAAGCTATGGCATTACTCGCCGAATTTATCGAGAACACAGCGCAGAAAACTCAAATAATAATAGCAACTCAATCTCCTGCTTTAGTGGATTATTTTTCTGTGGAGGATATTATTGTTGCAAATCGCAAAGAAGGAGCATCTACTTTTGAAAGGTTAAAAAAAGAAGATTATGAAGCTTGGCTGGAAGATTATTCGGTAGGAGAATTATGGAGCAAAAATGTTATATCCGGAGGCATTACAAATGATTGAAATTATTATACTCGTAGAAGGTAAAACTGAAAAATTCTTTATAAAACAAATTATGGCTCCGTATCTTGCTGAAAAGAACATTTTTGCTATTCCAACTATTCTTTCAAAACCAGGAGAAAAAGGCGGTGATGTCAGGTTTGCCCGTGCTAAAAAAGATATTGAATTGCACTTGAAGCAACGTCAAGACACGTATATAACCACACTGATAGATTATTACGGAGTTAAAGAGTGGCCCGGTTATGAAGAGTCTAAAAAAAGCATTGATTTTAGACAGAAGAGCAAAGTTTTTTGCGATTGTACTTTAGAGAAGGTTAGCAATCTTTTTGAAGAGCATAATGTAAAACGTCGTTTTATTCCTTATGTTTCTATGTATGAATTTGAGGCATTGCTTTTTAGCGATATAGAAATTTTGGCGAGCAACTTAAATATTCAACGACAAAAAATAGAAGATAGCATACAAGAACTCCTGCCGGAACAAATAAATGACAACAAGGAAACCGCCCCTTCTAAAAGGTTAAAATCTTTTTCTGAGAATTATACGAAAATAAGTTGTGGACTTGATATCGCAAAGAATATAGGCATTCAAAAAATGCGTGATAAGTGTGTTCTTTTTAATGAATGGCTGAGTCGATTAGAAAACCTATGCTCCTGACCTTGTACGAATTCGTAGATTCTCTTTTGGGTGTCCCTATGTTAAAGTCAGGGGATTAGTCCGGGGAAAATTACTATATTAACAACAAATGAAAACTCCTATCTACGTAATTATTGC
>LIUH01000150.1 GCA_001462225.1 Fibrobacteria bacterium GUT31
ATTAAACGATATACGATACTAGTGTCACTTTAGTAAACACTCCCTACTAGCCACTCCCCAAACTAATAAATCAGCGTTTTCTTTACTATATTACCGCTATGACAACTATAAATGCTCTTGCTTATAAGGGAAATTTTTTAGAGGTATTCGAAAATGCCGCTATGTACGGCAATCCTGTAAATGTTTGGACGGAAAAAGGCAACGCTGTGATTATATCGGAGGAAGAGTACCGAGATATTATGGAAACTTTGCATGTATTATCCGTGCCGGGAATGAAAGAAAAAATAATTGAGGGTTTAAAAACCCCTCTTGAAGAATGTTTGTCGGAAGAAGAGGTTGCTTTTTGAGCTATAAAATAGTATAGTAAACGCTGATTAACTCGCTTGGGGAGTGGCTAGTAGGAAGTTTTTCTACTCCCTACTCCCCATTCCCTACTCCCTAAACTGGTTAGCCATTATTTCCTACACATCATAAAAATCAATATTTTGCTGTGAATGATTTGGCGTGGGTTGGGGGCGATTAAACAAACGCTTTCAAATCCAAATACATAGCTCTTGTTTGCTCTTGCTCATCTTTGTCTGTTAAAAAATCAAATCCATTCTTTTTATAAAATTCTAACGCATTTTGATAAGCATCAACAGTAATAAAACGACAGCCTGCTTGTTGTTTTAAATGTGCATACATTTCTTTAACAATTCTAATTATCAGTTTTCCAAAACCTAAATTTGTGTATTCGGTAGAAACAGCCAAACGACCTATTTTCACAGCAGGATAACTTTTTCTGCGTTTTTCATTTGCAACTGTTCTATTGAGCTTGTTCCATTGGGTCTTGCCCAAATTTTCATCTCTTGTTATTCTATCATTAGAGAGACAAAAATACGCAATAATATTATTGTCATCTCTAATTAGATAAGTCGTGGCAAGCATTGACAAAATATATTTCTTTGCATCTTTGAGCAAAAAATCATTGAGGTCTTTGTCTGAGCAATCAAAAGCATTTAAAACCGTATTCTGTTGAAGTACGTCTAATTTCCATTGAATATCTGAAATTTTGCTCATGGCATAAAGAATGTCGCACGTTGTTTAGCCAATTTATAAGCCTTACGTTGTGCTAGAATTTCTCTCTTAGGAGCCGGTTTCAAATTTCTCATAGCTTTATCAAAGCGACGGGCATCGTTGCCAGTCAAAATTGGAGTTTCCGCTATTGGTCTTGCCATATTTTACCTCTATTTGTAGAATATAGAAAATTAATCCTTCAAACAATGCACCTTGTTAACAATACAAGAAAAAGATAAGTTAAGCAAAGATGTTTCGGACATTATCTTCGACTACGAAAATAAAATTTACATAAGCTCCGAAAGCATAAAAGAAATCCACAAAGACCCATTTGACCATGCAATTATGGCACATGCAATAACAAATAAAATTACCTTGATAAGTTCCGACACTCAAATGCAAGGTTACATTAATTCCGTGCAAGGCCACCGTTAATGCTGGGAATACTCACTTTTGTTAGGTCTAGTGCCAGATCGTGCTACAAACTACACCTTAAACTGATCGACAACATGCTTCAATTCGCCGGCAACCCTTGACAAATCGGCGGCGGCTATGCTAACCTGGCTTGCGCCTTGCGCACTCTCCTTAGCTACCTTGCTCATGCCAACGGTATTGCTGCTTACATTGGTTGCGCCCTTTGCGGCTTCGCCTGCATTGCGGCTCGCATCGTTGGAACCCTTTGCAACCTCGCCTATGGCACCGGCTATGCGCTTTGTTCCCGTATTTGCCTGAGCAACATTGCTCGCTATCTCGTTGCTCGCCTTGGTTTGCTGGTCAACATGGCCGGCTATGCTCCCAACAGACACGTTGATTTTCTCTATTATTTCCGAAACATCGTGAATCACCTTAACCGCATCGTTGGTGCCGGTTTGAATGCCCTCTATGCGGCGAGCTATGTCGTCTGCGCTTTGAGCGCTTTGGTTCGCAAGTTCCTTGATTTCGCCAGCAACAACGGCAAAGCCTTTGCCGGCCTCACCCGCAGAGGCCGCCTCAATAGTGGCGTTCAATGCCAAAAGATTGGTTTTGTCCGCTATTTTCTTTATTACATCGGTCACTTGGCCTATCTCTTTGGCTGCTGCGCCGAGTTTGCTCATAGCGCCTGTAGCTGCCGATGCCTTGGTTGTCGCTTCTGTTGCAACCTTGCGCACTTCGCCGGTATTGCCGGCAATTTGGTTTATGCTTGCACTCATCTCTTCTATTGCGCTGGCAATGGTGTTCATATTGGAGCTGAGTTCCTCGGCGGCACCCGCAACTTCGTTTGCGTTTACGCTTGCCTCTTCTGCGGAGCTTGCCATTGCATTTATGTTCACAGCCATTTCTTCGGCGGTGCTGGCTACATTGTTGCTCTGGTTAACGGTTTCCTCTGCGCCGGCCGCCAACATTCTGCTCACGGAAGAGAGTTCTTCGGAAGAACCGGCCAAAGAATCGGAGTTTTCATGCAAGCTCCTGAGAATGCGCTGTATTTTTTCAAAGAAACTATCAACTGCATGTGCCACCTTTCCGATTTCGTCTTTCTGATCAATTTTTGAACGAGCACGCATATCGCCGTCTTCGCCCTTCTTCATGACTTCTACAACCTTGTTTAAAGGTTTTGTTATGGAAAGTGTCATGTATAGACCTATGATAACCGAAATAATAACCATAATAATCAATACTATTGTGCTCATTTGTATTGCAAAACTATATGCCTTGTCACTCTCGGTGTTTATTTCATCCGATAACTTGTCTTTAGAGGCTACAAGATCCCTGTTGTGATCTACCACTTTAAGGACGCTTTCGTACAAACCCGGAGGAATAACATGCGGAGCGCCATTGTCCAAACCGGTTATGAATTCGGAGTATTTTCTTTTGTAGTCCCCGATCTCTTTTTTGAGATCTTTCATAAGTGCCTTGCCCTCAGCCGTTAATAATTTTGTTTCTTCTATATCGTAAATTTTGAGTATTTCGGCGTAAATGGAATCATTCGTTGCTGCGACTTTATGCCATTCTTCTTTGGTTTCAGCCAATACCGCTTGATAAGCGGTTATGCGAAGTATTTGCACCATTCTAGATGTCGCCGCCATATTTTTCAATGGCTGCACGGCATTCTCGTAAAGTTGCGTGGTACCATGGTTAATTTGCGACAATTTGAGTAGCAAATATACACAAGCACATATTGCTATAAAGGTGATTGCCAGATAGGACAGGATCAGTTTGGTGCCTATTTTGACGTTTTTCATCGGTTGCCTCCGTTGGGGTTAGAAACAAATTTGCTTTAAAATATAGATTTTTTTTCGTTGTTTGGCAAGTCTTTTTTTCTGCCCATTTGTTCAGGTATTTTCTCACGCCTACTTTTCCTCTTGACAAGGTTACAAAATTTTTCTATATTTCGCACGCTTTAATGATATAGGAGGTTTTATGAAAAATATCAAAATTGGTGTTAAACTGATTGCCAGCTATGTATTCATCGCGATAATAGCAGTAAGTGTAGGCTTGTATTTGACTTCTGCTTTGAGTGAAGTGAATGAGAAATACAAGGACATGAAATATAAAACCATAGACCCTTTGGGCGAAATAAGCAAAACAGTCAAATATCTACAGTTGTTGCGTGTTGACATGAGGGATATGTCATTCGCAGACAATGCCGCCGAAGTAGATAAGTTCCAGAGACTAATAGATGATTTAGTCGATTCGATTAATATAAGTGTCTCATTTCAGAGAGAGCGTATTGTGGACCCTGCTAACCTCAAGATGCTGGATGATATTATTCAAAACGTGAAAGATTTCAGAGCAGAGACGGTCACGCACAATGAATACATTAAGAAACATATGAACGATAGGGACCAGATTTGGGCAACACATAAGAGGACTATGGCTCTATTGGTGCCGATTGTAAAGAATTATACTGAGGCCAGCGAAAGTTTCGTCAAAACAAAGGCGGTGGCTTCTGACAAGATTAGCGATAGCAATTTAGCCTTCGTCAATAGGGCTAGAGATATTGCTATAGTTCTTTTGGTAACTCTCTTTATAATCTCCGTTTTGGCAGGTGTTTACATGACTATGGGTATAACGGCCCCTCTTAAAAAAGTGGTTGTTTTGGTAAATGAAGGCGAAAAAGGCAATATGACGGCTCATTCCGGGATAGACCAAAAAGATGAATTGGGAGCTATGGGAAAAGCTCTTGATTCGTTCTTTGTAAATTTGCGTGGTATTTTGAAAAACATTTACTCGGATTCCGATATCTTGGGCAGTGCAAGCGAAGAACTTTCCACGATTAGCAGTCAACTCGCAACCGGCGCAGAAGAAACAGTTAACCAAAGCAATGCCGTGGCAAGCACGGCGGAGGAATTGGCGGTAAACATAAACGCAATGGCAAGCGGTGCGGAACAGGCCAGCGTTAATGCAAATGAAGTGGCCGGTGCAGCGGAGCAAATGTCCACAAATATGAACACGGTTGCAGCAGCCATAGAAGAGATGAGCGCAAGCATCAACCAGATAGCCACCAATGCAGGCGAGGCTCGCAAAGTTGCCGGAGCGGCTACGGAAAAATCCAATGACGCAACCGATGCTATGAACAAGCTGGGCTTGGCAGCAAAGGAAATCGGGCAGGTGACGGATGTTATCAAAAAGATAGCGGACAAAACAAACCTGCTCGCTCTTAACGCAACCATTGAAGCCGCCAGCGCGGGCGAGGCCGGCAAGGGCTTTGCGGTTGTGGCAGGCGAAATCAAGGAACTTGCAAACCAGAGTGCCCAAAGCGCAGACGATATTGCTCGTCGCATAGAGGGTATTCAGCAGGGTACAGGCGATGCTGTTCAGGTGATTAACGATGTGAGCGAAATTATCGTTAAAATAAACCACAGCGTAGAGGCGATAGCCGGCCACGTTGAACAGCAGACAAAAGCCGCTAACGAAATAGCGAGCAATGTTGCTCAGGCAAATACAGGTTCAAAAAGAGTTGCCAGTGCTATCGGCGAGGTTGCAAGGGGTGCAAACGATGTGTCAAGAAATGCCGGCGAAGCGGCCAAGGGTGTAAACAATGTAAGCCAAAATGTTGTTGGCGTGAGCACTGTTTCAAGGGGCTTTGCAGGAAATGCCGCGCAGGTCAGTGAAGCCGCCAGGGATTTGAGCAGAGTCGTTGGCAATTTGAAAGGCACGGTTAGCAAATTTAAGGTGTAACTTTAGTAAATGCTGATTAACTCGTTTGGGTATAGGGTATAGGGTTCGGGGTATAGGGATTACTGGACATAAAACGCATAATTTTGCAAATAATTGAGGTTTTCCTATACCCCATACCCCATACCCCAAACCCAAGCATTGAGTTAATCATCGCTTCTTTTAGAAAACCCCGATCACCTCGTTTCTCTCATCATATTCTCTGAGCGTATCCGAGTGTTGTTTTGAATATTCCAGCAATGCGGGTGCGATTATTTCCAAGGCAAATTTTTTTACCCTTTCCGTTTTTTCCTCTTTATTCAATTCCGGGCAACTGTGTTCCAAAACCAAAAGCAGTTCTTTGCCTCGTTTGGAAATGCTAAAGGGCCAAGCCGCGCATTCTATAGGCTTATCTTTCCCCAAGGTGCAGCCCGCATTTTCACAGCGATGAACGCATACGAACATGCCATCGCTTTGTTCTTTTACCTCTATCCCTTTTGGAACATATATAAGGGATTCCTTTTTGAATATGCAACAATTTTTGCATTTTGCACAGGTTTCGTGTTTTAATATATGGGCAAAATCCATTTAGGCGATAAATTAGAAATTTCTAACTTACCCCTATGCCGCTCAAAATTCTGTTCCTTGCGACCTTAACCCCTTTGCTCTTTTCCTGCTACAGTTTCACGGCAACAACGCTCCCCGCTCATATAAAAACAGTGAATATCGCAGATGTGGATTATCGCGGTTTTGACCCGGTGCTCGGCAATAGGCTTAAAGACGGCATAAGGGAACTTTTCAGAATAAATGCACCTGCCATTCGCATAGTCAACGACAACGCCGATGCGGATTTTACGGTCATTCTTTTGAGTTACAGCAACAGACCCGAAGCCCAAAGCTCAAACGCAGAAGTTGAAACTTATAGAGTTACAATGGGAGTATCGGTTTCTTTTTACGACAATGTTCGCAAAAAAACAATTTACGAGAGCAAAAGTGTTCAAGCTATAGGCTCCTACGATGTGCAGAGAAACGAATCGGAGGAGATGCAAGGGCAAGAGCGAGCGATAAAAGCTCTTCAAGAAATTATAGTCGCAAATGCTCTTGCTAAGTGGTGAAAACTACTTTTTCTTAGCTCCTTCCGAAACGTCTTCGCCGTCTATTTTCGCCGTTCCTCTTCTCGCTTTTACATCCAAGTGAACCACCGTAGTTTGCTCGCCTCTTACGGGTATCAGGATTTCAAAGTATTTGCCGCATCCCTCTGCGCCAATGGTGTGGTCGCCGGCATCCACGCTGTTAAGGGCTAGCTCGCCGCCATCTGTGCGGTCTGCGATTTCTCCGTCAAGCAAAATTCGGCATTTTGATGGATTGGTGGTAACTTTTATTCCGCCGTGCGGCATGGTGGTTTTACCTTCATATTTGTTTTCTTTGTTGGGCCACACATTAAAACGGGTGTTTATCAGCTCCTTGCCTTGGTCCTGAATTATGAGTCTCAACGGCCCTGAGCGGAATTGACGTTTGATAATGGGGCTTTTCCCCAAGTCTTCACCATCTAAAAAGACATCGCTATTAGGAGGCTCAGTGATAATTGTGATAGTACCGGTGCCGCCTCTCGGAGCAAAATCGTCGTCATCGTCCTGAGCGAAGGCATTGATGGAAAGGGCAAGCGTTAAAGCCGCCGGCAAAGCTAAACGGAGAATGTTCATAAAGGCTCCTGGGTTAAGGTCAATCTTTATAAAGTAGTAAATTCGGATTACCTTCATTCATGCTGCCGGTTCTATATCCGAGCAGATCTAAGGAAATGTGGGTAAATCCGAATTCTTTTAATTTTGAGTAAATGCCCTCTCTAACGCTTGGAATTAATAGCTTTGAAAATTCATTCGGCAATACCTCAATACGTGCCAAATTTCCATGGACACGCACCCTCACTTGGCTAAATCCCATATCCAAAAGCAGTTGTTCGGATAAATCAACCGCTTTTAATTTTTCTTTTGAAATGGTTTCTCCGTAAACAAATCTCGAAGAGAGGCAGGCAAAGGACTGTTTGTTCCATGTGGGCAACCCGATTTCCTTTGACAGCAGGCGAATTTCTTCTTTTGAAAACCCGACGGCGCGCAAAGGGCTTTTTACGCCGAGTTCTTTTACGGCGGCAAGGCCCGGTCGATAATCGTTGTTATCGTCCGTATTGGAACCTTCCACCATGTATTTACTGTTGTGTTGCTCCGCAATTTCCTTTATTTTGCCGAACAATTCTCGTTTGCACAGATAGCAACGGTTAATCGGATTTTTGCGAAATCCCTCAATATCAAGCTCTTCGGAATCAAAAATTATATGAGTTATGCCCTCTGTTTTTGCGAATTGAACGGCTTCGTTTAGTTCTCGTTCAGGGAAAGAGCTTGAACGCGCGGTTACGGCA
Organism: Fibrobacteria bacterium GUT31; assembly: GCA_001462225.1. GTDB lineage: Bacteria > Fibrobacterota > Fibrobacteria > Fibrobacterales > Fibrobacteraceae > Fibrimonas. Next base: position 7,604 of record LIUH01000150.1, read on the forward strand.
ATCGCCCTGTCTTTTAGCTCATCGTGAGCGATTTTTAATAAAAATGTCGAATCCACGCCCCCTGAAAACGCAACCGCAACGCTTTCAAAAGATTGCAAACAAGATCTTAGCTCATCTAGCTTTTGATATAAAACTTCCATGTTGTGATGTGAAGATAGATTTTTTCAAGCAAAAAGTTAAAAATTTACAAAATAAAGCCTTGACAAGCTGAAAAAAAATTTCTATATTTGACCTCCGTTATGATGTTAGGCAACAGAACAATCTCTTTTAAACACTTGTTCCCATCTATATTCTACGGGAACGGGTTGTGTTTGTGTTGTTAGAACCCCTAAATCTCGCAAATTTCAGTCAGCAAACCAGTTTTTCATTCCCCTTCAACAATGAGGTTTATTATGTCCATATTCTTAAACAACGCAGAGTCCATAGGCAACACGCCTTTGGTGCGTTTGAACCGCGTAACCGATAACGCAAAAGCGACCGTGCTTGCAAAAATAGAAGCGCGGAACCCGACTTTTTCCGTTAAATGCCGTATAGGTGCCGCTCTCGTAAACGATGCGGAAAAACGCGGTGTGCTAAAACCCGGGATGACCATTGTGGAGCCAACGTCGGGCAACACAGGCATTGCCCTTGCCTACGTGGCTGCGATAAAAGGCTACTCCCTTACTCTAACGATGCCGGAGACCATGAGCTTGGAAAGGCGGCGCGTTCTGGCCGGCCTTGGAGCGAATCTGGAGCTTACCCCGGGTGCGCAAGGCATGAAAGGTGCCATAAAACGGGCGGAAGAGCTAAGAGATGCCGAGCCGGATAAATATTTTATCCCGCAGCAGTTCGATAACCCGGCCAATCCGGAAATTCACGAAAAAACCACAGGCCCGGAAGTTTGGGATGCCACAGACGGCAAAGTGGATGTTTTTGTTGCGGGCATAGGCACCGGAGGAACAATCACCGGTGTTTCGCGTTTCATCAAAAACACAAAGGGCAAAAAAATAATTTCCGTTGCGGTAGAACCGGAAGAATCACCGGTAATCACCCAAACGCTGAACGGAGAGCCTGTGAAGCCGGCTCCGCACAAAATTCAAGGCATAGGCGCAGGTTTTGTTCCGAAAAATCTGGACCTCAGCTTGGTTGACCGGGTTGAAAGGGTCTCTTCAGTTGATGCCGTGGATTTTGCTCGCCGCTTGATGAAAGAGGAAGGCATTTTTTGCGGAATCAGTTCCGGCGCGGCAGCAGCGGCAGCGGTTAGGCTTGCCAAACTTCCGGAATACGAAAACAAAACCATAGTAGTTGTTCTCCCCGACACAGGCGAACGCTATCTCAGCACTGTGCTTTTTGAAGGCATATAACCCCCAACAACAGGAGAAAGACAATGTCTAAAACAGAGTTAAACGCACTTGACAAAGTTCAAGCTTACCAACTGGCGGATATAAACAAAACGCCGCCGCAGTTCGGTTCCATAACCCCTCGCTGGCTAACCAAATTTCTGGAATTCAAAGCTTTGGAAAGCGGTATATACCGTGTGAACAAAGTGGTAGAAGGCGAAACACCGCTGGATGTTTTGTGCTCTTCCGAAAAAAAAGGTCCCGAAATCCCGGAAGGTTTCGTAGAATATCAGCAAAAACCCAGAGAATACATTCTAAACTCCATTTCCACTATTATAAATGTGGATACCGCTGTTGCAGATGTGTTCTCTTCGCCGTACGACCAGACAAAGGAACAGTTGCATTTGGCAGTGGAAAGCCTTAGAGAGAGGCAGGAAAGCCAGATAATAAACAACGATGACTATGGTTTGCTGAAAAACGTTTCCGAGCATCAGCGAATACAACCCTTGACCGGTGCCCCAACCCCGGATGATTTGGACGAACTGATTTCCAAAGTTTGGAAAGAACCCTCGTTCTTCTTGGCGCACCCCCGTGCTATCGCTGCATTCCAGCGTGAATGTACAAGGCGCGGCGTTCCCCCTGCGACCACTAGTGCTTTCGGCGGCACATTCATACTGTGGCGCGGCATTCCGCTTATACCTACCGACAAACTGATGGTTGACGGGCAGAAAAATCCTTGGGCCAAAGGCGGCAAAACCAATATCCTGCTCATTCGCAGCGGCGAGGCAAAACGCGGAGTCGTAGGGCTTTACCAAAGCGGCTTGCAAAATGAAAGCGGCAGAGGGCTTTCGGTCCGGTTCAGAGGAGTTGATAACAAAGGTCTGGCGTCTTACTTGCTGTCTCTGTACTGTTCCGCTGCTATACTAGCCGATGATGCCATTGCCGTACTTGAAGATGTAGAAGTAGGTGAATACCATGACTACAGCAACAGATAATTACGGTTTGCCAAGCTCAAAAGAATTGGAAACGTGGGCTTTGCCCTATTTTCCGGAGTTTAGGCAGTTCAATTCCGGCTCGGGATATTCCCCCGTGGTTATTCCGGCAACAGGAACTGGCAATCCCTTTGATGTAAACCGAGTTCGCGCAGATTTTCCCATATTAAATGAAAAGGTTAATGGCGGAAAAAACCAGCTTATTTGGCTGGACAACGGCGCAACCACGCAAAAACCGCAGCAGGTGATAGACCGCATTTCGTATTACTACGAACACGAGAACTCAAACGTCCACCGCGGTGCACACGAATTGGCAGCCCGTTCCACCGATGCTTATGAGAAAGCTAGGCAAACAGTTGCAAATTTTTTGGGTGCACCCGCAAAAGAAAATATCGTGTTTGTGAGAGGAACAACGGAAGGCGTAAATCTTGTGGCGCACAGTTTTGTTAAACCACTGCTCTCCGCCGGCGATGAGATTATACTCACCCATCTGGAGCATCACGCCAACATAGTGCCGTGGCAGGTACTTGCGCAGGAAACCGGAGCGGTTATAAAAGTCGCACCGGTTGATGATACCGGGCAGATTATCCTGTCCGAGTACGAGCGGCTATTCAGCCAAAAAACCAAGTTCGCCTCGGTCACGCACGTGTCCAACGCTTTGGGAACTATCACACCCATCCACGAGATGATACAGATAGCGCACCGCTACGGCGTTAGAATATTGATTGACGGAGCGCAGTCCGTGGCGCACACACCGCTTAATGTAACCGAGTTGGATGCGGATTTCTTTGTGTTCTCCGGGCACAAGATATTCGCTCCCACAGGCATAGGCGCAGTGTACGGCAAAGCGGATGTTCTGGAGCAGGGTATTCCCTACCAGACCGGCGGCAATATGATAAGGGACGTAACCTTTGAGCGCACGGTTTACAATCCCGCTCCGAGCAAATTTGAGGCAGGGACAGGGAACATCGCCGATGCCATTGGCATGGGTGCCGCACTGGAATATGTGATGAACTTGGGTGTTGCAAACATCGGTGCTTACGAACACGAACTCCTAGATTATGCCACAAAAGAGCTTACCCGCATAAACGGCCTCCGTCTTATCGGTACGGCAAAGGAGAAAGCGAGCGCACTGTCTTTTGTGCTTGACGGCGCGACTACAGAGCAGATAGGAAAGCATCTTTCCGGCCATGGCATTGCAGTGAGGGTTGGCCACCATTGCGCCCAGCCTATACTGCGGCGTTTTGGGCTGGAGACAACCGTGCGCCCGACCATTGCACTCTACAACACGGCAGAAGAAATAGACAAGCTGGTGATTGCTATCCGGGAGCTGGCGCGGTAAAGGAGAAAACTTATGCAGCGGATTGACACAGAGATAGAACGGGTAGCTGAGGCACTCCTCAGCGACTTTGAGAAGAAGCGGGACGGCATAATCAAGCAACCGGTTAAATCGGTGGTGATTGAAATACTCGGCCAGCTTCAGCACATACTGTTCCCGGGGATTTTTGAGGCGGAGCACAACCTGAGCGGCTCGCTCAAAAACCGCCTGAGCGTTATGCTGGAAGAGGTTTCATACAGTCTCGCTGCCCAAACAAAACTGGCTCTGCGCTACGACTTGAAATACAAAGAGAGTTCCCAAGACGAGATAGACAAGGCGGCTTGGGACATAACCAACCTTTTTGTTTCAAGAATACCGCATATCAAGGAACTCTTGGACACCGACGTGGAGGCCATTTACAACGGCGACCCCGCTGCATACAGCAAAGTGGAGATAGTGATATCCTACCCCGGCCTTTACGCCGGGATGGTTTACCGCATAGCCCACGAGCTTTACCTGCTTTCCGTCCCTCTTATACCGAGAATCATGAGCGAATATGCCCACAGCGTCACCGGCGTTGACATACACCCCGGTGCGGCGATAGGCAAATATTTCTTTATAGATCACGGCACAGGCATAGTGATAGGCGAAACCACCATAATCGGCGACAATGTGAAACTGTACCAAGGTGTCACTTTGGGTGCGTTGTCCACTAAGGGTGGGCAGAGCATCAAGGGAGTGAAACGCCACCCGACCATAAACGACAATGTGACCGTGTATTCCGGTGCGTCAATTCTCGGCGGCAGTACAATAATAGGCGAGGGCGTGATAGTAGGCGGCAATGCCTTTGTTGTGAAGTCCGTCCCTGAAAACACCCGTGTGAGCGTAAAGAACCCTGAGTTGCAATTCAAGAACAACCGCAATATTTCCGCGCACATTGAGTTAGACCAGATGGAGTTCTGGCATTATGAGATTTAGGGTGCAAAAATGGCATCATATGGCGTGGCGAATGGGTAAAAATCTGCCCCATAAAACAATCTCCTAATAGTCCTTCAAACAACGAACAGAAAGTAGGTTGCTCTCATTATCATATATTGATATGTCATCACTTTCCCAAACCGCCGCTGTTGCCGTTGCAGCAATAAAAGCAATTATTGCCAGAGTTTTAAAATCTTTGTTCATTTTTATAATCTCCTATTTGTATTGCATAATATACAAAGACAAGCGGCATATATCCGATAAATTTACCATAGGAGGTCATTTATGAGCAAAACAAAAGATTTTCTACATTTCCGCTCACGATGGCAATACCCAAGTACGATGAGAGCAGCATAAAAAGCCTTGAATGGCACGAACATATAAGGACCAGACCCGGTATGTACATAGGCAAGCTGGGGGACGGGCAAAGCCCGGATGATGGCATTTATGTTCTGGTCAAGGAAATTATAGATAACTCCATAGACGAATTTGTTATGGGGGCCGGCAAAAAAATAGAGGTTGAAATTGCGGAACATTCGGCGAGGGTTAGAGATTACGGGCGCGGCATTCCGCTGGGAAAAGTTATTGAATGCGTGTCTAAAATAAATTCGGGCGGCAAATTTGACAGCGAAGCCTTTCAAAAATCCGTGGGCTTGAACGGGGTTGGAACAAAGGCTGTAAATGCGCTCTCCTCCTATTTTTGTGTCTCTTCGCACAGAGACGGCAAATGCAAAAAAGCCGAATTTAAATTCGGCAAACTGCTAAAGGAATACCCCGAAAAACCTAGCAGCGAAAGGAACGGCACGGAAGTTTATTTTGAACCGGATAGGGATATTTTCAAAAATTTCCGCTTTTTGCCCACTTATATGGAAGAGCGAATTTGGAACTACGCATACCTGAACACGGGGCTTTCCATAAATTTGAACGGTAAAATCTATGAAAGCCAAAAAGGGCTTTTTGACCTGCTCTCAAACCAAATAAAGGATTCCGCGCACTACCCCATAATTCATTGCAAAGGAAAAGACATTGAAATAGCCCTTACGCACGGCGAACTTTACGGCGAGCATTACTTTAGCTTTGTGAACGGGCAGCACACAACGCAGGGGGGAACTCACCAAGCGGCATTCAGAGAAGGCGTTGTGAAAGGCGTTAGAGATTTTTTCAAAAAAGATTTTGATGCCTCCGACATTCGCAATTATATTATCGCAGCGGTCTCGGTTCGCATTCAGGAACCGGTGTTTGAAAGCCAAACAAAAACCAAACTTGGCAGCACTACAGTAACCCCTGGAGGCACGGCTCTCCGTGGTTGGATGGTTGATTTCATAGCCAGGGAAGTTGACAACTACCTGCACAAAAACCCAGACACAGCAAAGGCCATTCAAGAGCAGATTGCCAAGAACGAGCGCGAGAGAAAAGACATAGCCGGAATTCGCAAACTGGCAAACGAACGTGCTAAAAAAGCCGCCATTCACAACCCTAAATTAAGGGACTGCAAAATCCATTTGATTGACTTGAAAAACGAAAGAAAAAACGAGAGCATGATATTCATAACCGAAGGCGATAGCGCAAGCGGCTCAATCACAACGGCACGAGATGTTCAAACCCAGGCGGTTTTTAGCCTCAGGGGCAAGCCCATGAACACTTTTGGCGAGGGACGCAAGGTGGTTTATGAAAACAAGGAACTGAACCTTTTGCAACACGCCTTAGACATTGAAAACGGCCTTGAAAATTTGCGCTACAACAAAGTGATTATAGCCACAGATGCCGATGTTGATGGGATGCACATAAGACTTCTGATGGTATCTTTCTTTTTGCAGTTTTTTCCGGAGCTTGTGGAGCAAGAACACCTTTATATCCTGCAAACCCCGCTGTTCAGGGTGCGCAATAAAAAGGAAACCCTTTATTGCTACAACGAAAGCGAAAGAGATATTGCGCAGTCAAAGTTGGGCACGCAATCGGAGACAACTCGTTTTAAGGGTCTTGGCGAAATAGACCCGGAAGAATTCGGCTTGTTCATAGGCGATAATATGCGATTGGAAAGCGTGATTATGCCGCAAGAGGCGAATATCCAGAAAATGCTTGAGTATTATATGGGGGATAACATTCCCCAACGCACCGAGCACGTAATAAGCAAACTGCGGGCAGAAGCCGTGGCGGAACTCTAATGCGCCCTGTATCTCCGGAAAATGAATCGGTAGAGGAAGCGGCTACAGAGCAAAGTTTGCGACCCCTTTCGCTTGCGGACTTTACGGGGCAAGAAGCGTTAAAGGAAAGCCTTTCGATAGCAATGGAGGCGGCAAAAAAAAGAAAAGATGCCTTGGATCACTGCTTGTTTTCCGGACCGCCGGGCCTCGGAAAAACAACGCTCGCCGGCATAATAGCACAGGAAATGGGCGTTCAAATTCATGTGACAAGCGGCCCGGTTTTGGAAAAGCCGAGTGATTTGGCCGGTTTGCTCACAAATTTGCAGCACGGCGATATATTGTTCATAGACGAAATTCATCGCATGGGGCGGGTAATCGAGGAATATCTCTACCCCGCTATGGAAGATTTCAGGTTGGATATAATGCTGGACTCCGGACCTGGGGCAAGAAGCGTTAATCTGCCGCTCCGCCCTTTTACCCTAGTCGGCGCAACCACTAGAAGCGGGCTTTTAACAAGCCCTTTAAGAGACCGCTTCGGATTATTGTTCCGTTTGGAGCTTTATTCGCCGGAAGAGCTTTTAATCATTATAAACAGGTCTGCCGGGATTTTGCAGGTGGAAATCGAAAAAGACGCTGCTGTTCTTCTGGGGACCCGCTGCCGTGGAACGCCGCGAGTTGCAAACAGGGTTTTGCGCAGGTGCAGAGACGTGGCTCAGGTTAGGGGAAACGGCAAAATTACGGTTCAAATAGCGGAAAAAACCCTGCAAATGCTCTCCATAGATTCGGATGGATTGGACTCAATGGATAGGCGGATTTTAGAGTGCATAATAGACAATCACAACGGCGGCCCGGTTGGGTTAAGCACAATAGGGGCTGCACTCGGCGAAGAACCGGACACCATAGAAGAGGTTTATGAACCATACTTAATTCAAAAAGGATTTTTAGCCCGCACCCCAAGGGGCAGAACCGTGACCCTGAACGGCTACAAGAAATGCAACCGCATTCCCCCCGCAAAAATAGAATTGCAACCGGAATTGTTCAACCCTTGACCCTATACCCCATACCCTAATTTACTATATTCTAATCTCGCAATTTATAGGAAATATTTATGGCAGCAGTAATTCGCCTAGCAAGATTTGGAAAACGCCACCATCCCACTTATAGGGTTGTGGTAGCAGACAGCCGTAAGGCTCGTGACGGTCAGTCTATTGAACAACTCGGTTTTTACGACCCGAATTTGAAAGTTGCGGAAGTTCGCTTCAATTACGAGAGAGTTATGTATTGGCTCGGCGTTGGCGCTCAACCCTCCGACACGGTTCGTTCCTTGCTAAAACAGCAAGGCATAATGGCTCTTTTCCACGAAAAGCGTGCCGGCAGAAGCATTGAGGGCAAAACCCCGGTACCCCTAGCTCCCAAAGCAAAAAAAGCAAAACTGGGTCCAAAGGCAAAAGCCCGCATTGAAGCAGAAAAGGCAGCACAAGAAGGTTAAGGTGTGAATTCTTTTATTGCCGTGGGACGTTTGATGCGAACTCACGGTCTTTTCGGTGATATTCTCTGCAAGCCTCTCACGCACGATTTTGAAAGGCATTCTTTGCTTAAAAAGGTTTATTTGGAACCCTCAAAGGGTGACATTAGGGAAGCGGTAATTTCTCATTCGGAAGTCTATGGTCTTTTATGGAAATTTCGTTTTGAAGGGTTTAACTCACCGGAATCTATTCAGCCCTTTGTAAATGCTCATGTTCTTGTGCCTGAATCCGAGAGATTGCCTCTGCCGGAGGGTCAGTTCTATTTTAGCGATTTTGAAAATTTTGAGGCGGTGGACAGGGATGGAAATTTGCTGGGCAAGGTTTTGAGCGCTCAGGAAATGCCTTCGGTAAATGTGTTCAATTTGCTGGTGGGCACAAAGGAAATTGTTGTTCCTTGGATAGATGATTGTATTTTGAATGTGGATATGGAAAATAAGAGGATAGTGGTGGAGTTGGAATTTGTTCAAACTTTGATGTCTAGTTGAAAATTGAGAGTTGAGAGTTGAGAGTTGATTGCATAACTTTGTTTCCGGAGATGTTTGCTCCTATGAGTCATTCCATAATGGGACGTGCTCGGAAGAACGGCATTTTGGATTTTCGCACGGTGTATTTGAGGGATTTTGCCGTTAATGATTATGGGCAGGTGGACGATGCGCCTTATGGCATTGAGGCCGGAATGGTGCTAAAGCCGGAGCCTTTGGCAAAAGCCATTGATTCTTGCGAACCGAAGAAAAACAATGCTACTGTGATTTTGCTTGCGGCAGACGGCGTAACGCTTACGCATTCTTTGGCAAAAGAGCTTTCGCAAAAAGAGCATTTGATTTTGGTGTGCGGGCATTACAAAGGTGTTGATGAACGCATTCGGCAAAGCAGAGTTGATTTATCCGTTAGTGTTGGGAATTATGTCGTTAGCGGCGGTGAGTTGCCTGCGATGATTTTAAGCGATGCGGTTGTGAGGCTGATACCGGGAGTGCTGGGTGCAATGGAAAGCGCAGAAACGGATTCCTTTACCCAAGACGGATTGCTCGGCTGCCCGGTTTGGACAAGGCCGCAGGAATTTGAAGGAATGAAAGTGCCGGATATTTTGCTCTCCGGGCATCATGAAAATATACGTAGATGGCAGAAGAGTAGAGGCAAGGCATGCCTTGCCCCTACTCTTCCCCATCAAAATTGTTAAACCCGTTGCCGTTAATCGCAACCTGGCGAATGCCCTCCAAAGTCAAATAAGGGTCATACCTTCTTACTAGAGGAGTCCGTTTCAAAAGCATTTTGCCCCAGCCGCCTGTGGCTATTACCGGAATGTCTTCCATCCCTATTTCCTTTTTTATGCCTTTTATCAAAAAATCGAGTTGTGCTACAAATCCGTAAAGAATACCGGCACGCATGGCATCGCCTGTATTTTTTGCCACGAATTTATTTGTCCATTTTATGGAAACAGGGAGTAGCATTGCCGCTTTTTCCGTGAGAGTATCCATAGATGCGCTTATACCCGGCACAATCAAACCGCCGGCAAAACCGCTGTTATGCAAAACATCAAATGTGGTGGCGGTTCCCATATCCACTACAATTCCGTTCTGAAGACCCAGAGAGCGAAGCGCAATCATGTTGCACAGGCGGTCCGGTCCAACGCTGGCGGGGCGGGGATATGCTATGGGTAAATCAAGGCAGTTTTTTGAACTCACAATTTGAATGGGTTTATTAAAGTAAACATCAAGGGCTTTAATCCAGGGACGTACAAGCTGCGGAACAACACTGCTCAAACCCACATGGGTAAACTCTTTTGCCCTGCGCCCGAAATGCCTTGTTAAATCGCTTAACCTGAAAAAAATCTCATCGCTGGTCGTTTTATCATTTGTGGTTAAGCGATAGCTCGCTTCAACATTTGCATCTTTGTAAATGCCTACTGCCGTTTGGCTGTTGCCAATGTCTATTGTCAGAATGAGGGAGTGTTTCATATTCTCATGGATATGTCTAAAGATTTTATGCTGTGGGTTAAAGCTCCTACGGAAATAAAATCCAAACCGATATTTGCTATTTCCTTAACTCTTTCCAAACTCATATTTCCGCTCGCCTCCAGTTCAACAAGGTCTCCGCTTTCTCTTACAATGCGAACCGCTTCTTGCATGGTTTGGTTATCCATGTTATCCAGCATTATGCGGTTTACGCCCAAGTTCAAAAGCGATTTCAACTGTTCAAGATTTTCAACTTCAATTTCAACTTTCAGATTTTGCGTATTCTGTTTTTTCACGGCATTCCACGCTTCCAAAACTCCGCCGGCAGCGGCAATGTGATTGTCTTTTACCAAAACCATATCCCACAAACCCATGCGATGATTTGAACCGCCCCCGACCAAAACGGCATATTTTTGCAGAGTTCTGAAACCCGGTATTGTCTTGCGGGTATCCAAAACTTTGGTTTTTGTGCCGGCGAGAATCTGCACAAATTTATTTGTTATGGTTGCCACGCCACAGAGTTGCTGCAAAAAATTGAGCATAACCCGTTCACCGGATAGCAATGCTTTTGTTTCGCCTGTGATGCTTGCAATTTTATCGCCTACTTTAATGTATGTGCCGTCTTCAACATTGAAATCTATTTTCACATTTTCTTTGAGTTCCTCAAACACAATGGGGATAATGGGCAAACCGGCGATAACTCCGGCCTCTTTTGCAATAAGAGTTGCAGTTTGAGTTTGCTGCGCGGGCAAAGTCCATAAACTTGTCACATCGCCCGTGCGAACATCTTCGGCCAAGGCGAGGCGAACCAGCGTTTGAGCGTCTTGTGCAGGAAACTGAAAAGCCATGGCAGAGCAATATAGAAAATTTTAAGATCGCGGATGCGCTTGTTTTAAACTCTCTTTTAATTTCTCGGCACTCACGTGCGTATAAATTTGCGTGGTGTTTAGGTTGCTGTGCCCCAAGAGTTTTTGCACGGTTACAATGGCTGCGCCGTTTTCCAGCAAGTGCGTTGCGAATGTGTGCCTGAGAACATGAGGACTGGCTTTGCCTTCCCAGCCGACAGAGCGAAGCAGGTTGTGAATATCGCTGTAAAGTTTTCTAGTGTTGTAAGGTTTTTCGCCGTCTTTTGAAAATATCAAGTTTTTCGGAAAACACGGAACCGCATTTTTGCTTTGGAAATCCTTATATTTGTTAAGCCATTTTATGGAATCCTTTGTTAAAGGCACAATTCGTTCCTTGTTTCCCTTGCCCCACACCCGCACCGATTCATCAGTGAAATTCAAATTTGCCCAAGCCAAATTCGCACACTCGGAAATTCTAAGCCCGGCTCCGTAAAGCAATTCCAAAACAGTTCTGGCTCTCAAAGTATTTTCGTTTTCTCCGAATTTGGTTTTGAATAAATCCTCCGCATTAAACGGTTCGCTGATCTCTTTTTGCGATAAAAAAGAAACCAGTCTTTGGGGCTTTTTCGGTGTTTTTATCGCATTCGCAGGATTGTGTTTTAATTTGGCATTACGAACCAAATGTTTTCCAAAACTTTTTAAACAAGCAACAGCCTGAGATTGCGTAGCAATGGCTTTTTTGTTTTCTCTTATGCTAAAAATCCAATCCCTCATCAAGTTCGCATTCAACTCTTCAACCGAAATATCGGTTTGCAAAAAATCCTTGAAATCATGTAATATGCGAGTATATGCCCTTATAGTATGCAGAGAAAACTTTTTTTGCAATTCCAGCGATTCTAAATAATGTTCAATTTCCAAAGAAAGCATCAATAGCCAAGGTAGAAAATTCTATCTTTCGTTTTGTGCCCTTTATATTCGCTATCATTTTCCTCCTTTTTGCCTCTGCAAATGCGGAGAGAGTCGTAGGCGCAAACAATTCTTTGGAAACGGTACAGGGGGCAAAATCCGCGTCAATGGGCGGAGCAGCTCTGCCGGTGTTGAACGACTTGCCTTCGCTTGCAAAAAATCCTTTGCAACTTTCGGAATTGGATAAATTATCGCTTGCCCTTACACACGTGGCTTATTTTGAAGAGACTTCTTACAATGGCGTAGTAATGGCATTACCGATCAAGGAAGCCGGCACTCTTGGCTTTGCGGCATCCCGCTTTGGCGCAAGCGATATTCCTTACATAAGAGAAGGCGATCCGTTGCCGGAAGGCGAGAACTATAATACTCTAAACATTTCAGATTGGATTTTTACCGGTGCATGGGGAAAAAATTTCGGTCAATGGAATCTGGCTCTCTCTCTGCATTTGCTGAAAAGAGAACTGGATCAAAGCGGATGGGGATTCCGCTCGGATGTAGCAGCGGGCTATAAATTTTCAGAAAAATTTATGTTGGCCGGCATCATTGACGGCTGGACCTCATCTGCGGCAAAGTGGGAGAGCGGGCATTTTGAATATTCTTCGCCGGAGGCTTACGCAGCGTTTAGGTTCAGCGAACCTTTTCCGTATTTTTACGGAAAATTAAATTTATACTGGCAAAGCACAGGAATTTTGCATTCCGAATCCGAAAAAGAAACAAGGGTGTGGAAAAATCCCGTTGACTGGTTTTTAGCCGGCAGTACCGGCTTGGAATTTGAAACAAATTTTTCCTTTTCTTTGAGAGCCGGCTTGGTAAAAATCAATGATGCAAAGAGCCTAACTTTGGGAGCGGGAATAAAACCGATTTCATGGCTCTGTGCGGACTACGCCTTTCAAATGCACAACGAACTGTCTTCCGTTCACAGGATTTCGATTATAGCGAATTTTAGATAAAAGAGCCTTAGACACACTCTGCACATAAAAGCTCACAAGTTCGTTGCTGCTTTCGCCCTGGCGGTTTGCCTGCAAACGATCATTGCAAAGGGTCTAAGACTGTTGTAAATGTAGAAAAATACGGGTGGCACAACCTCGCGATTTGTAAAAATCTGCATTCGTTTTTAACACGGTCATAAGCCTTTACCGCATTTTCCAAAGAGGAAAATAGGGAAAAAACGCTTGCTCCGCTCCCGGAAAGCATGGATTTCCCGCCGCAGGCATTCAATTTTTGCTTGAGAGCGGCTATAAGGGGGTATTTTTCAAACACTAAGTCTTCAAAATGGTTAAAAAAGTCCCATGAATTGTCCAAGGGATTGGTGAAAATGCAATTTTTTACGTTGGCAGCAAAATTTTGCCAACGTTCTTCGCCGGCAGGGACAATGTTTTTATACGCCTCTGCGGTAGAAACCGTGCATTTCGGAGTAGCTACAATAACTGCGCAACTATCGCCGTCTATTGGATTTTGCGGCGTTAAAACATCGCCGATGCCTTCTGCCAAAGCTGCCCCGCCTCGCACAAAAAATGCAACGTCGGCACCCAAGCCCGCCCCTATTCGCTCCAATTCCGCCGAATCGGCATTTAATCCCCATAATCTATTCAAAAGCCTTAAAGCAGCAGCAGCATCGGAACTTCCACCGCCCAAACCTGCCCCCAGAGGCAAATTTTTCTCTAGATAAAAATTAACGCCATTAGAAATCTTGTATATTTCTTTTAATTTAACGGCAGCTTTATAAATCAAATCTTTTTCGGGCGGATATTCCTGCGGCTTGTTGTAAAAAACGGAAATTTCCCCATGCTTGCTCAATTCGCCAAAAAGAACATCACCGCAGGAAATTGTGTGAAACATGGTACCAATGCAATGGTAACCGTCTTCCCTTTTTTTTATAACGGATAAAAAGAGATTCACTTTAGCAGGAGCAAACTCGCTTAACACTTATTTTATTCTCTTAATCTTCAATGTTCTGCTTTGCCCCTCTTCATTCGGAGTTAGTTTTGACTTTGAATATGAGAGCATTCTACGCCTTTCCTCTCTTTTTTCAAAATTTTTATCAAACTTCAATTTTGCCACAAACAGAATAGTTAAAATAGCAATCATAACAATCAGCCATATATAATACAGGGTGTCGCTTACGTATTCCATTTAAACCTCCGGCTTCGCTGTGCTTTTGTTCTCTTGGTTGCTAATTATTGAGCTTCGGTTTATTATACCGTAACCAAAACCTATTATAAAATAAATTAAAACCAAAAGCATCAAGTATTCGGGAATAATCATAGCAAACCCGGCTACGTAAGCTATCACTATATTTATCAATTGAAATATGTTCACTGCAAGGCTTTTACGTTTTTTGAGCTTGGCCAAGAAGAGTGGGCTAACCATTAATATTCCTGTAAAAACCAACGTCGCAAGGGGAATGTAGAATAGGTCCGGGCAAGAGTTGAAAAAATTGTATTTACACAGCAAAATCATGAATATGGCATTTGTTACGCCGGCGAAAGTCGAAGGCATTCCGGAAAAGTAGTCAGGGTAAGAATCGCTATCCATGGCATTGTACTTGGCTAATCGCATAGCGGTGCACACCATATAAACAGCGGCCCCGGCAAAGACTGCTACACGATGAGTATCAAACCACTCCGTTGCAAAGTTTTTATATGCGAACATGAGCATAAAGGCGGGTGCTATGCCAAAGGCTATTAAATCCGCAAGGCTATCAAACTGAGCTCCGAAATCCGAGCTTGCGTTAAAGGCTCTTGCTGCGAAACCGTCCAGTTTGTCTAAAAGCGTGCAATAAATTATTAACTGCGCACCAATAAAAATAGGGTCTTTAATCCCAAATAAACCTGCCGAGCAACATATAGAGGCTGCGCCCAATAAAAAATTTATGCTTGTAAAAGCATTGGGAACTATGAATTTTGCTCTTTGCATAAAGAGGAATTTAGAAAAATGCTACTTTTTCTTTCTCTTTATATATGTGTTAGCCAGTAACAAGGGAAATGCTACGAGCAAGCCGGCTTGAGTAGTCAACAACGCTTCGGAAATTCCGTCTGCTAACAGCACAGAGTTGCCAAAGCCAAAACGCTCTATTGTTTCAAAGGTATGAACCATGCCTATAACGGTACCCAAAAGCCCAAGCAACGGAGCTACCGCAGCAAGGGCGGCTATATTTTTGCCATGTTCTTTTTTTCCGGTCAAAACCAAAATCCAAGCAATCCAACCCACTGCAAAAATAATGGGCATAACCACCCCGCCCTTGCGGAGCATCTCAAAAATCTGTTCGTAAATTACCATCTAATATCCGCCTCGTTAATCAACGGCTGCTATATTCGCAAATATAGGGAGCAAGCTCGTATCTAAGAATTTGGAAATCCAGTTCGGGCAAAGCCCTATTCCAAAGAGGCAAATAAAATAAATCGCCAAAACAATCTTTTCCGGCACGGTGGTTTTCGGTAGATTCTCAAAACGGGGATTCAATGGGCCGGAAAGCATTCTGGCAGTTGCTCGCAAAACATAAACGGCGGTTGTAGTTATGGAGAGAATAGCTAAAACCGCAACAACTTGCACCGCGAAGTTGCCGGCCCTTAAAGAGCCTATAAAAATCGGGAGTTCCGCAGCGAAACCGCTCAAGCCCGGCAAGCCTAGCCCCGTGAAACCGGCGATAACAAAACCGAGGCTTATAAGCGGAATAATCTTCATTAAACCGCCCATTTCATTCACCATTCGGGTGTGAGTTCTGCTGTAAATCATTCCGATGCAGGCAAAGAACAAACCCGTTAAAAATCCATGCGAGAGCATTTGCAAACTCGCACCCTTTATGGAAATCAAATTCGCAGCGCACAAGCCCAAAAATATAAGTCCCAAATGGGAAATGGAAGAATAAGCTATTATGTATTTAAGGTCCTTCTGTTTAATGGCTATAAACGCGGCGGCTACAACATTGAATAAAACCAGCCAAACTATATAAGGCAACCAAAATTTTGCCCCCTCCGGCATTAGGTACATGGCTACTCGCAAACAGCCGTAGGTACCCATTTTCATCATAACGCCTGCGGCAAACATGGATACCGCAGTCGGTGCTGCGCTATGGCCGTCCGGGCTCCAGTTGTGGAAGGGGAATAGAGAACCGGAAATGGCAAAGCCTATGAACAAAAGCGGAAAGGCCCAAGTTTGAAATTCTTTTGAAAAAGTTACATCTGCCAACTTCCGAATATCCCAGCTTTCCACCCCGCCTTCAAAATACATGGCTATAACGACAATTAACGCAAATGCCGAACCCAGAGCCAGCGTAAGGGTGAGTTTTTTTCCGCAATAATCTTTTCGCCCTGTTCCCCAGCCCGCAATCATGAGATACATTGCCAAGGCCTCAACCTCGTAAAATATCATGAACTGGAACAAATCAAAACTGAGAAATACGCCGAACACGCCTGCGCCTAAAATTTGAATCATGGCAAAAAATTCTTTTGGCCGTTCAACATTCCAGCTCATCAAAATTCCTGTGAAAACTATTATGGAAGCCAAAACGCACATTAAAATCGAAAGGGCGTCTGCGCCTATTATAAATCTTATGTTCAAAACCGGGAGCCAAGAAGTATCGGTTATGTATTGGAGTTGCAAAGCATTTCCGACCGGTGTGCCGGAAGAAAGAGCAAGCCCGTAAATTTTAACGGTGAAAAATGCACACAGCGCAACATTAGCGAATGCAGAAATAGCGTGGAACATTTTTATAGTTTGGTTTTGCTGCTTTGGTATAATCAAACTGACAAAAACCGTTAGCACAGGCAAAAACCAAATCATGTTAAGAACGGCAGGCATAAACGGAATTTAGAAAAAATACAACCGAAGTTTTCTACATTACCCCTGCCGTGAAAATACAGAAGTTGAAAATTCAAGGATTTAAATCCTTTAAGCAAAAGGTGGAAGTGCTGTTTGAAGGAAACGGGCTAACCGCTATAGTAGGCCCAAATGGCAGTGGCAAATCCAATATAGTAGATGCCATCCGCTGGGTTATGGGGGAACAACGTCCCGGTGTGCTCAGGGTGGAAAAAATGACCGGAGTCATCTTTTCCGGAACGGCAGAAAGACCGGCAGAAGACAAAGCGGAAGTTTCCCTTGTGATAAAAAATGATAAAAATCTTTTGCCTTCCGAATACTCCGAAGTGATGATAACCAGAAAGATTTTCGGTAATGGCATATCCGAGTACTTAATAAATAACCAAGAATGCCGCCTTGCAGATATAAGAAATCTGTTCGCTGATACAGGCATGGGTGCAGGCTCTTATTCCCAAATGGACAAACGAATGGTGGACGCACTGCTCAGTGACAAGGCAGACGACCGCAGAACGATTTTTGAAGAAGCGGCAGGGGTGAGCAAGTATAAAAAACAACGAAAAGAAGCCGTAGCCTACCTTGAGCGGGCTAAGTCGGATTTAGAACGCATAGCCACCGATTTGCATTACGCTAAGGAGCAATTCAAACGCCAAGAGAGAATGGTCACTCGCGCACAGGAACTACGCAAACTTAAAAACCGCTTGAAAGAACTGGACGTTTCCATTAGCCTGGGCAAATACAAAGAGAACAAAACTTCTCTGCACACCCTTTCTTCCGCTAAGGCCAAAGGCGAAACGGAAATAGAAACCTTGAAAATAAAGTTAATCGAACTGGAAGCCAAAATAGAGGAAAAGCATCTTTTAATAGCCGGAGACGAAGAAAATTTAAGGGAAAGCGAAAGGGAAGTTTCAAATGCAAAAACCACAATTGCAAAATTGAACGAGGCATACCTTCACCTGCAAAACAGAGAAAAAGAACTGGAAGAAAACAAGATCCGCTGCGGGCATGAAATAAACGAGGGCGAAAGCGGCATTCTTGCTTTAAAAGATGAAATGCGAAGTTTGGAAAAGGAAACGGAAACCTTGCAGGATTTGCAAAACTCGGTAAAAAATTTGCGCATCCGGCACAGGGAGCTTTCAAATAAAAGATTGCAGTTTGTTCAATCTGCGGGGAAATTGAAAAGCCAGTGGCAAAGAACGGATACCGAAATTGAAATGCTTGGAGAGCGAATAAGCCAGACGGCGGCAGAAATTCGGAGTTTAGATTCCAAAATACGGGAATTGGAGCTTTTAAGGAATAGCAAAGAAGCGGAAATAAACGAAAGCCAAAGCAAAAGCGAAATGCTGGCGGAACGCCAAAATGTCACGGCAAACGAAAAAGAAACCCTGAACGAGAATTTGAGTTCTCTGCTAAACATGAGAATGGACGCCATCGGCGAAAAAACCCGCTTGGAGTCCCGTTTGGAAGTTTTGCAAAGCATAAAAATTTCTGAAAATCTGGAAGGCAACGAATGGCTCTTGAATCAAAAAGCCGCAGAAGGAGCGGTTTTGCTTTCAAGCCAAATAGAAGTTTTAGACAATAAATATACGGCTCTGGCGGAATTTTGTTTAGGTTCCTGCGTACATGCCCTTCTGGTGCAAAATCAAGACGTGGTTTTAGCTTGCGCTCAAACTTTGACCGGGGTGAATTTCGGACGTGCTTTGCTCGCATGGAACACGAATTTGTTCAAAGAAGAAATGAACCTGAATGAACCGGACATAGTTCCTTTGACCGCCCTTGTAAAATGCAGCGTAAATTCCTTGCTCTCAAAATACTTCTTGGCAAAAGATTTTGAAACCGCCGCGAGGTTAGCTCAAAAATACTCAGGCAAAGATCTGTGGTTTTGCACTGAAGATTGCCAGGCAATTAGCTCGCTTGGGCTGGCAAAAATCGGGAAAGAGCAAGAAGAAAGCACCGGTATTTTACAGCAAAACGCAGAGATAAAAGATTTAAAAGCCGCTCTCATTTCCTGTAATGAAAAAATAGTGGGCATAGATTCCCAAATTGCCGCGGCTAAAGAGAAACAGCAGGAGATTTCCATTCTCATTTCAACCACCGCAGAAGAAAAACAAGCCGCAGATACCCGTGTAATAAAAGCGAGTTCGGAAGCGGAAATTGCAAAGGCGAATATTGCTGCCCTCAAAAGCCAAAAAGAAAAATCCGAGCAGGAAATTTCAAATTTTGAGAACCGCCTTAGGGAATTGAAAGATTCCAGAGACTCAAATGCCGAGCTAAATACGGCGGAACTTGAGCTTGAGCAGGTGGAAAACGAATTCGGACGCGTGGACAGCGAGATAACGGAACAGGAACATGACCTAACAAGGCTAACTCAAAAAGAGAATCGGCTGAACGTTGTAAGGGAGCAAATCCAAACCATGAATAACGCCCTTGCTTTGCGGAGTGAAGAACTTGCCTCAATAAGTTCCAAAGTACAGCTTTTGCAAAGAGAGCTTGAACACACGGCTCTTGAAATAGAAAACCAGCAGGCTGTTTTGGAAAAAAAAGAGAATTTGCGGGACGTAGCGCGAGAAAAATACACTGTAATGGCCGGCGATGTAGAAGAATGGCGAGGCGAAGTCCGGGAAATAAACCGTTCCTTGCTGGAGAAAGGGAAAAATGCCAATGACTTGGAGCTTGCAATGAAGGATTCCTCAACTCATTTGGAAAGAATAAGGGAGCGGATTTTTCAGGAACATGAATTTGATTTGGAAAAAGAACCGGCAGAGCAGGATTTTACCCCTGTGCAAACAGAAGAACGGCAGGCAAATGTTGAAATGCATGAACTGCGTGAAAAAATAAAGGCCATAGGACCGGTTAATGCCACTGCCGCCGAGGATTTTGAGAAGGAAAAAGAAAATATGCTTTTTAGGGAAACCCAGTTCAACGACTTAAATAAGGGTAAAAGGAGCGTGGAAACAGCGATGGAAAGGCTGGACTTAGTGGCACGAGACCGTTTTTTAGATACTTTTCGCAAAATACAGCTCAATTTCCAGGGTGTATTCTCAACTCTGATGCCAGGGGGCGAGGCTCAACTCACCTTGCAAAGCGATTTAGACCCCTTGGAAGCCGAAATTGAGATAAATGCCCGCCCGCCCGGCAAAAAAATGATGGGGGTCAGGATTTTATCGGACGGGGAGAAGGCTTTAACCGCTACCTCTCTGCTTTTTGCCCTTTATAAGGTAAAACCCTCCCCATACTGCATACTGGATGAAATTGACGGGCCTCTCGATGATGCCAATATAGGGCGTTTTATGGACCTTTTGCGCAGTTTTGGCGAGGAAACCCAGTTTGTCATTATAACCCACAACAAAAGGACAATGGCAGCCGTTGATCGGCTTTACGGGGTAACGCAGGAGATAAAAGGCGTTAGCAAGGTCGGTTCTGTGCGTTTTGAAGATGAAAACGATTAAAATACAAAAAAAAAAAATAAACCCTTTACAAACTTTTCTTTTTTTTCTATATTGATATACAATTACCTTTAATGGAGATGTTTGATGAAAACTTTACGTTTTGCTGTTGCCGGAGTGGCTGTGTTGGGTTGTGTATCTGCTTTTGCGACTAATGCCCGTGTAGAATCTATGGGAAAGAATTCCACATTTATCATGGATGATATTTCCATTTTTGACAATCCGGCTAATATTAGCCTATATCCCAACTTTCTGATAGGGGAACTTGGCGTTTATACGGATTCGGATAACGTTGCTCCGGGTAAAAACAGGGACCCCCTTGCTCCTTGGTTCGGCGGCATTTTCTCGCTCGATATCGGTGGCGGAAATTCCCTCTCTATTGCAGGTGTTCTAAATCGCAAAGAGGAAAGGTTGTTAAAATATTTCCCCGACAGAATACGCACTGAGGAAGGTACCGGCAAATGGATTAATACTCCTGAGCCTGTGACCAATTTTGATGGTTTTCTCGGAGCGAACTTCAACAACAAAGCTATCGGTTTGCACATATATTTGGCGCATCAAGACGGCTTGACCGAAGAAAACTTAATAGACCCGGCTGCCTTTGTTTCCGCTTTGCAGCTTGATGGCGGTATAAATTTTGAACTTTCCAGCAATTATTCAATAGAGGTTGCCGGTGGCGTAGCCCGTATTCAGTATGGTCCAAGCGATCGTGATCTCATTGACGGAGATTTGCTGTCCGGCTTTGCCAGCGCCCGCTTATTTTCCAAAGTGCAAGCTATAAACGGACATCTGATTCCTGTGGCTTCTTTCCGTAATATGAATGCTCCCGGTCGCGAGGAAACGGAAGTGAGCGCAGGTATGGGTGTTGATGCCGCTTTTGACAGAGGTTTCTTTTGGCTCGGTTTGACCGGTTTCTACAATATTCAACGTGCTGATTCCAATTGGACTACGGATAAAGGCGATACTTATTACAGAGACTTGGGCAACAATAAAGGTTTGTCCGGATCACTAGCTCGTTTGTGGCAGTTGGGCGGAACAATTAGTTTCGGTATTGAAAGAAACATTTGGTGGGATTGGTTTGTTCTCCGTGTTGGCGGCCAAAAAACCATTGCTTATGCCGACTACAAACCGAGCGAAGAGAATGAGAAAAATATCCTGTGCCCGGCTGCCGGTGCTTCTTGTTCAGAAAGCGGAAACTATTTTGTAACCAATCCCGTTAATGACGGTACAAGAGGTGATAATGTGGGTTTTGGCTTTGGAATAAACGTTGAAGAAAAGCTAAAAATTGATTTCACCGTAGCTGAAGACGTAGTATTCCGCAATCCGTTTCAGGGCGAAGGTCGTTTAATGAGCAGAGTTTCTGCGACGTATTCGTTCTAGGCGTTTTGTAGCGATACGTTTAGTTGAGAATGGAGAGTTGAGAGTTGAGAGTTTTTATTCACAACGAAAATTCAAGATTCTCAATTTTTAATTTGAAGTTTT
This sequence comes from Fibrobacteria bacterium GUT31, assembly GCA_001462225.1. Taxonomy (GTDB): domain Bacteria; phylum Fibrobacterota; class Fibrobacteria; order Fibrobacterales; family Fibrobacteraceae; genus Fibrimonas. The sequence continues at coordinate 29,387 of LIUH01000150.1, forward strand.
CAATTTTCAATTTTCAACTCTCAACTCTCAACTCTCAACTTTTAGCCATTATCTTCGCACTCCTCCTCATTTCCTGCGCGGATCCTTCTTTTGTGATACATGAGCGTTTGGAAGAAACCTTGCAGGGGGATTTGGAGAGCATGGTTGCGCAAATAATTAAAGGCTCAAGCAAGGCGAATGTTTTGGATACTCCGTATTTTGTGATAAAGGATTTAAGGGAATTTCGCGGCGATACGGCGAGGATTTATGCCGCTTACGCAGAAGTTGACTTTTATTATTTCAAAGACATAAAAATAGCCGAAAAACGCAAATTTCGCTACGACGCGTCTAGGCACTACTGGGACAGATATTTTAAGGAATTGTTTTATTACTAAAGTATTTTTCTATCTTTGCCGATATACAGTATAGAGGTTGTGTTATGCAAATTTCCGATGTTTATGTGCAAAACGGCAATGCCGAGTGGGCTAAAAAGGTCTCCGCCGGGGATTCTTCTGCTCATGCGAAAAAAGAAAACAAAACAGAAACCGCTAAAATAGCGGCAGCTCAGGTTTCCATATCTGCGGATGCCGGCAAAAGCAGTTCTGCGGAGGCTTTGGTCAGAGCAAGAGCAAATGCCCTGCCGGAAGTGAGGGAAGAAAAAATCACCTTCGCCAAAGAGCGCATAGAAAGCGGCTATTACAATACGCCGGAGTTTAGCAATGAACTCGCCGGTCGTTTAGCAGAAGGTTAAACTTTGGCAAATGACTAAGCTGTTTTTCTTTATTTGCCTTGTTATTTGGGCATTTGGCTTAGTGAGGGCAGAAGACGCTTGGTTTTCGGCAAAACTCCCCATAAACGGCGAATTTTATCCGGTAAAGGCTAGAATTCACACTAAAAAAACGGCGGATAGCCTTGAATTTTCAGCAGAAATGCAATATCGTTCTATTGACACCTCTTTTTCAATGCACACAACCGGGGTTTATAATATAGCCAAAGAGTGCCCTGTTTGGCAAAATTCAATCAGAGACGGCTTATATTCGGTTGAATGGAGTTTTAGGGATTACAGGGAAAAACCGGCTTCTGTTTATTGGCGCAACAGGCACAGCGACGGTTTAATTTCATTTGAAAATGAAGCTATACCGGAAGAATTTCTCTATTTTTTAACAGAAAAAGTAGATTCCATTAGCCCAAGAAAAGAGCTAAAAATACTTTCTTCTGTTTGGGAAGTTCCCTTTGTTCCTGATGCTTGGATTGTGGATGTTAGGTACACCGGGCAAAAAATGCGCATTCATGGGGTTGATTGTTACCAGGTTGTGTACACAAGAATGAGCGATGGGGCTAGCGCCGAATATTATATTACCGAGAAAGGCAAACTGGTATGGCGTTTTCAAACTTTCAGGGGTGTGTGGTTTGATAGGGTGCAGTAGCGGGCAATTTTACAAAAAGAAATACGTTATGCCAAAACCGTATGAGGTCATCGGGTTGGATTTAATCCCGGAGATATCATCTTCTCGGTACTTGTAGTGCGGCGTTGTGCCGTAAACGTATCTGATGTCAAGGACAAAATTTTGCGTTATTATGAAACCGGAGCTTAAAACAATACCTACATCATAATCGGCTCTTTCCTTGGATAATGGTTCCTTAGATGATGGGTATTTACCGTTCATGTTCACGCAATCATCATCGAAACATTCTTTTGCAGCAATGGGAATATCCACCTGAGCACCGAGTGCGATGAAAGAAGTTGAACCAAAAAGAAATTTAATCATCAAAGGAATGCTTATGGCATATTCATGTTGAGTTCCATCAATGGCCTTTGTACCGTCCGTATAGGTTGTATTCCAATTGTTTCTATACAAGAAGTCTATTTCCGGGCTGATGAAAATCGGGCCTATAGGAATATCCGCTGCTACGCCGGCCTTTAAACCGAGCATTCCCATCTTGTAGGCAACGGACTGCATACTATATCCGAGCCTAGCTCCGAGTCTTACTCCTTCTTCTGCATGCGCGGCCATGGCTGCGCACAAAAATACCACGACAACTATGAGTTTTTTGAACATACTCATAATGTAGAAAAATTATATAGAAAACCAAGCGACCTAATCAGCGTTTTCTACATTTAGTTCCGATTATGGCTTTGTGTGCGGAAAACGGCCTCTTGAAATTCATCACCTGCGGGAGCGTTGACGACGGCAAGTCAACGCTGATAGGGCATATTTTATATGATTCAAAACTGCTTTATACCGACCAGGAACGTGCGTTGGTTTTGGATAGCCAGGTAGGTTCTCGCGGCGGGAAAATAGATTACTCCCTTCTTTTGGACGGCTTAATGGCCGAGCGGGAGCAGGGCATTACCATTGATGTCGCATACCGCTATTTTACAACCGAAAAACGCAGTTTCATTGTTGCCGATACTCCCGGGCATGAGGAATACACCCGCAATATGGCGGTGGGGGCTTCCTTTGCGGATTTGGCTGTGATTTTGGTAGATGCCACACAAGGAGTTCTGCCGCAAACTCGCCGCCATGCCAGAATTTGCGCATTGATGGGTATTCGCTATTTTGTCTTTGCGGTCAACAAGATGGATTTGGCGGGCTACAGTCAGGAACGGTTTGAGTTTATTGCGCGGGAGATTGAAAAACTTGCCGATGAGTTGAAACTTGCCGATACGGCCATTATCCCCGTGTCTGCCACCGAGGGCGACAATGTAACCAAACGCAGTGAAAATATGCCTTGGTATGGCGGCGATATTCTGCTTGCGTATTTGGAAACGGTGAGTATTGACAGCGGTCAGCCGGAGACCGGTTTCTATATGCCGGTACAACGGGTTTGCCGCCCCAACCATAGCTTCCGTGGCTTTCAAGGACAGATTGAAGCAGGGACAGTCTCGGTGGACGATACGCTTACCGTTCTGCCTTCGGGTGAAATAGCCATTGTAAAATCTATTTACGTTGCGGACAAGCAGGTGAACTCTGCGACTGTGGGACAACCGGTGACCGTTCAGCTTGACCGGGAAGTGGATGTTTCCAGAGGCTGTGTGCTTTTGCGAAAGGCGGAACTGAAAACCGCCAAGGAATTTGAAGCCTCCTTGTTGTGGATGGATGAGCAAAAACTTGTTCCGGGCAAGGAATATTGGGTAAAAATAGGCACAAAGCTGTTGCCTGCGATAATTGCCGGAATACGGCACAAGGTTGACATCAACACGGGGGCGCTCCTTTCGGCAAACTCCGCCCAAAAAAATGAAATTGTCGGTTGTGAAATTGTGATGACCGAGCCGGCAGTGCTGGATGAATTCCGCTTGCACAAAACACTTGGCGAGTTAATTCTGATTGATAGGGTGAGCCACTCTACCGCCGCTTGCGGAGTTGTTGAGGCAGTCGGAAAACATCATAGGGGCAGCGTTCTTTTGTGCGATGGTTCTTTAGAACTTGCGGTTGGGCTTTTCGATGGCTTCTATTATCATCCCGATATTCACACCGTGCTGCGGCACAATCCTTCTCCGGCGATATATCATAAGGGAGATATTTTGCCTTTGCAAAGCGAGGAATTCAACTATCCCGATGATTTTGATATTTCCGCAGAGTTCGGTTTTGCCAATATCAGAAAAGGCGTGTTCACCGGATTTGGAGAGCATAAAGCGGATGTTCCGTTATTGGACAAGAACGGTATTCAAATTGATGGGAAGCCGCCCGGAGATTTCGGGAAATACCGAAGGATAACGGTGTGGGAGAAAGTGTTGTAATGCTCGCTCTCGGTATCTCAACCTGCCCGAATGATACTTTCATCTATCAAAACCTGATTGAAGGCAAGGTAAAAACTCCTTTTCCGATTTTGGTTGAATATGCCGATATTCAAACTTTGAATGAAAAAGTTTTAAACGGCAGTTTGGACATGGCAAAAATCAGTTGCGCCGTTTATCCTCTTGTAAAAGACAAATACCGAATTTTGGATAGCGGCGGGGCTATGGGCTATGGCTGCGGGCCTTTGCTCCTTTCTTCTGTGGGAAACGATTTCAATGCGGAATATCCCGTTCATCTGCCCGGCAAAAATACAACGGCAGCGGCTTTGTTCAAATTTTGGTATAAAACAATCCACTCCCCACTACCTACTCCCCACTCCCCAAAATACACCCGCTTTGACGAACTTTACCGTAATCTTTGCGAAAAAAAAATAGAACAGGGAGTTACAATTCACGAGCATCGCTTTACATGGGAAAAAGACGGCTTGTGCTTAATCGCAGACTTGGGTGCATTTTGGGAGCAGGAGTTGAAGGCTCCTATTCCGCTGGGGTGTGCGGTTATAAGGCGTAGTTTGGGCGAGGAGTTGGCTGGTGAAATGGATTTGTGCGTTAAAAAAAGTTTGCAAATAGCTTGGGAAAGGAAGGAAGTTGTGAATGATTTTATAAAGGAACTCGCGCAGATAGATGATGACGATGTTATTTTGAAGCATATAAGGATGTTTGTGAACGAGTATTCTATGAACAGGGGGAGCGAGGGGGAAAGCGCATTAGGGATTTTTTTCTCTCTCTCTTAAAAATTCCTCCCAATCGCTTATGGCCCCAAGCGGCACGCTATCGGAAGTATCTATGCTAAAACCCATGCTCTTTAACGGCGCAACAGATGCCTTTAAATCTTCCAAAGCCTGAGCGGAACGTATGTATTTGCTTTGCAAATCGTTTAGTATTGCCTCGCGGCTCCGAATATCTCTGTCTTGGCTTGATATTATGGAAAATAAGGTTAAAAGCCAGCCGGCCAGCAAGAACAGAAAAACTATGGCTACGCCCGGTGCAAGGCGCAGCCCGGTGCTTCTTTGATAGGTTATGCCGGTTGCCTTTAGCTTTTCCCAAAAGCCTGTGTTTTTTCTGTAAGAATCCCTTGAATCGTATATTTTAAATATGTTGAAAAAAGGTCTGAAAAAATTTGCGCAGTCCTCGTTGTGGAAGATAATTGCCAGCTCGGAATCCTTTCCCTTAACAAAATTCAAAAATTCCAAAAACATATTTAAATAATTTTTATCCTTGAATTTTGCTTGCTCAATATCCACAAAATAAATCTTGTTATATCCGTCAACCGAAGAGAACAATCTATCCCGCACGGCGGAAAAATGCTCCGCCTTCAAAACTCCTTTGAATTCGAGCAGGGTTTCGTTTTTGGAAATTTCCATTGCAAAGTCTAAATTCTCGCTCACAATAAAAATCCCCCGCCGTTTAGTTTAATGCGCAAATGGCAAGTTTCACTCTCCTGCCCTTTTAATTCCACCCTGCGGAAAACAGCAAGCCTAAGCCCATGCGCCGTGCTTGGAGCAGCAATAGAACCTATGCCCAAAATAGGTGCGCATAAAACATCCGCGCTCTTGCTTATCTCAATAGATGCGCCAATACCCAAATATCTATCCCTAAAACCGATTTCCTTCACATTGTTATAAAAGCCGTTGGTGAGTTCGATTTTTATTTTTTTGCCTTGTATTTTCAGCGACTGCCCGCGAATATCATCATAGCGAAAACCTAGGCAAAGCTCCGTTGCAAACCCTCCGTTATAGGCATGGAAAGAATTGTTCGTAACGGATATGCTGACCAAAATCTCCGATTCGTTGTTTTTTAAGCTAAAAACTTTTTCCACCTTAAACAAATATTCCTTTCCCGAATAAGATACATTTTGGTCGCCGGAAAGCAGCACCTGTACCTTGTCTTCCTGCGTTTTGATTGAGCTTTCGTAGGGATTCAAAAAGGCACCGAGGCGGTCGTTTATCCATAAATTTCTTTGGTCGAGATTTTCAAATTCAAAGGGGCAAATGTGGTCTAAAAAAAGGGGGGAAACTTCGCCGTCATCACGCATGGAACAGACCAGCTCCGAGAAAGAAGGGCGGTATGCGAGCGAGCGTATCCAGCCGCCGAGAGCCGGTTCAATTAAGCATTCCAAATAGGGATTGCTAAACAAAACCTGTTGGCATCCGTCTAAAAAAAAGCTGTTTGTGGCAAACCTAATGCCGTTTTGGGGTTCGCTATCCCTCAAGATTTTTTCCGCCTGCATAACAGCGCGGTTTGCCAAAAATCTCACGGAACTCTGCAACATGCCGTCTGCTGTGTTTTTGAAGTAGCTTTGCGGCATTGCTCCTAACAGGCTTTCAAAAACCCTTTCCTGCGTTTCCGAATCGCTCAGGGAGCGAGCCTTGAAGTAAGCATTCAAAATTCTTTTATGCAAAAAATTTATTTCCGGCATTCGCAAAAGAATATCCCTACAACTTGGGGCAAAGGCGGAATAACTCGTTAAATTCACTTTGCCGGCGGCTTTTTGCTCCTGCACGGCTTGGCAAAGCAAATTATGCTCAATGCTCAACCCCTCGGCACTGGCTGTGTCCAAAGCTTGCAGCCATTCGCTGTTGAGAACAACTTCGTCTAAATTTACACTTAAAAGAATGCAGTTTATGCCGCCCAAATCGTTAAAATTTTTCAATGAATTTATTATTTCCGCCCGCAGGCTGTTCTGGAAGGCAAGGGATAAATTTTGCGAATATGTTAAAATTCGCATAAAAGAACCGCCGTATTCCGCCGCAAACCACCCTGTTGCCGTAGCTTTCCTACCCAACGCCTCTTGAACGGAAACGTCCGGCATAAGGATGTATTCAAAGCCGCATTTTTCAAGGGTTTCTATTAAATCTATTTCCCAAGCATGAGATCTGCAAAAATAGCCCGTTGGCTCCATCAGGAAATCCAAAGTTTTTTTATGCTTTTTAAGTTGCAAATCCTGGAGTTCTTTGGGGAATAAAGGGAGCATGGCATCATTGTAAGCCCCGCCTAAGAACTCCAGTTGTTTATTTGCAACAAACTCCTTTAACTGCTTTGCTTCATGCTCTTTGCTCAGGGCTTCCAGCATTTGCCCTGTAAAAAATACGCTTAATTTCAGAGTAGGCCTCCCTGAGAGCAATCCTATTATTTTAGAAGCCCAAGCCTTAGCCGCCGAGCGATGCGCATTTTTTTTATGCGGGTCGTAAATGGGGTATAGAGCAAGGGCAAGTTTCATGGTAAATATGAGCCTAAAAGTTGCGGGGGCGGGACTTGAACCTGCGACCTTCGGGTTATGAGCCCGACGAGCTACCAACTGCTCCACCCCGCTGTAAAGGGTATCTGTAAATATAGTAAAAAATTAGCCCGGTGTCAAGGGTATTTTCCATGGCAGGGTATTTCCCAGGGCAGGTTTCTACTCCAGGGCAACCGCAAGGGATTCACGGTCGCCCCAATGTTTACCCTTGCCAACGCGGATTTTTTTTTCTATATTTATCCTCATGATTGTGTATAAACCCCCCAATGCAGGAGCTTTTGGTGCAGGCCCAACCTGACACTTTTAGACCGGATTATGACATAAAAGTTAACATTGTCAAAAAAACTTCTATATACACGCTC
>LIUH01000151.1:0-3534 GCA_001462225.1 Fibrobacteria bacterium GUT31
GGGTTTGGGGTATGGGGTATGGGGTATGGGAAAACTTCAATTATTTGCCAAATTATGCGTTTTATGTCCAGTAATCCCCATACCCCAAACCCTATCTTACCTTTACCCACAAATAATATGTCTAAAAAACTGTCCAAAAAAGTGTTTAAACACTGTCTAAACACTTTTTGGACACTTCAAAACAGCGTTTTTGAGTAAATATAGCCGCTTTTCGGCTGGCAAGGTTTTTGCCGTACACATATGGAATGAAACTTTCAAACAGGAGAAAAAATGACCGAGGCCAAAACAAATCGCAGCTACAAAAACAGCGTCTTCACTTTGCTGTTCAGCGAAAAAGAAAAACTGCTGGAGCTATGCTTGTAGAAATTCCCACTCCCGAATTCATAGTTCTTTACAATGGCAAAGAAGAATATCCTGATTTCAAGGAGTTGAAACTTTCCGATGCATTCAAGAGCAAAAAGGAAAGATATTCCCTAGAGCTTACGGTTCAGGTTTACAACATCAACAAGGGCAGGAACGCTGAGATGGCAAGCAGAAGCCCGGCATTGAACGGTTACAGTGAGCTTGTTGACGAGGTAGAGCAAAACTGCAAGAGCATGAGCCGGGAAGATGCCATAAAAGCTGCTATCAAGACTTGCATAAGCCGCGGCAATTTAGTATATTTCTTGGAGAGGCATTATTCGGAGAGTGCGCCAGTAAGTGCATACAATACAGCATAGTGAGAATCTGTGCCCGGCAAAGCGTAGCGAGCAGCCGGTATCAAGCCTTGGAGCCGAAGCCGCGAGGCAAGGTTTAAGCGTAGGCATGGGAGCATGCGAGCCGCAATGCGCAAGCGTGAAGCGATTCAGCCCCGTAAGGTGAGAAAGCGGAAGCCGATGTAGTCCTCTACACAGCAGGCAGCAATGCGCATTCGCAACCGCAAGAATGCGCAGTTTCCGCCGGGGTCATAGAGCGCGGCGAGCATGCAAATGTATTGCATGCATACCTGGGAGGTCTGTCAATCTCCGCCGGGTCAAACCGGACGGTAAATGGCAAGCGAAGTCTTGAAAATGGAGCTTTCCACAAGGGTTGGCAGAAGTCGGATTATCTCATAGTAGCGTAGAAGCATGTGAAAGCATGCAGAGCGAAGGGGATAACAAGTTGGCGAAAGCCTTGAACGAAACACGCAAGACACAGGAGGTCATACAAGCGTGAAACATGAGTTGAAGGATTTAAGGTATCAGTCCAGAACATATGCACAACTGCATACGTTGATGAACAGGGTAAACGAGGAATCCATAAAGAGCGAGCACCGCAAGCAGGAGCGCAAGAAAGCTATCGGCATAGACGGCGTGACGAAAGACGATTACGGCAAGGACTTGGACGCTAATGTTGCGAATTTACTAAAGCGAATGAAAGCATTCCAATACAAGCCTCACCCCGTCCGCCGCGCCTACATACCGAAAGCAAACGGCAGTTTCCGTCCTTTAGGCATACCGTCATACGAGGACAGGCTTGTGCAGGGCGCGATGGCAGGGATACTGGCGGAGATATACGAGGAACGTTTCAGCGACAGTTCCTACGGTTTCAGACCCGCTCGTAGTGCCCACGACGCCGTGCGGTATGTTGATGAAACCATAATGGCGAAGAAGGTCAGCTTTATACTTGAAGCGGACATCAAAGGCTTCTTTGACAATGTGAATCACGACTGGCTTATGAAATTCCTTGAGAATGACATCTGCGACAAGAACTTCCTGAGATATATCAAGAGGTTCTTGAAAGCTGGAGCAATGGAAGGAACAGAGCGCCTAGAAAGCGACAAAGGGACGCCGCAAGGCGGCCTTATATCGCCTGTGCTTGCAAATGTGTACTTGCATTATGTGCTAGACTTGTGGGTAGAGAAAGTGCTGAAGAAGAGGCTTAAAGGCGAAATACATTATGTGCGGTATGCTGACGATTTTCTACTCATGCTGCAATACGAAAGCGAGGCGAAAATTGTCATGGCAGAGCTTAAAATCCGGCTGAACAAGTTTGGTCTTGAAGTAGCCGAAGACAAAACGCGCATACTGCCAATAGGGCGATTCAGAGGCACGAAAGAAGGCTTTGATTTTCTCGGCTTCACATTCTACAACACAAGAACGAGACTTGGCAAATACATGATAGGAGTGCGCACGAGCAAGAAGAAGCTCAAAGCCAAGAAGCAGGCGGCAAAGGCGTGGCTGAAGGAAAGACTGACGAAACCCGTTGCGGAAACAATGAGGCTTATAGGGAAGTCCATGAAAGGTCATATCAATTACTATGGAGTAAACGGTAATGCACGCAAGATAAAGGACTTCTACGATTATGTGAGGTTTGCATGTTACCGAATGCTCAATAGACGAGACCAGAAGGGCAGGTTCCCATTTGACAAGTTCATGCGCACATGGAAGTTCTATGTCGAAGCCCCGCACATTGCTGTGAACATCTGGAGAATACCGATGCTGATTTGAAGAGCCGTATGCGGGAAAACTGCACGTACGGTTCTGTGAGGGGCAGTTGAGGTGCCGAAAGGAACTGAAAACTGTCTACTCGACTAATCGGATGTACTGAATTCCTGCTCATGTATAATTTTTCCGGATGTAACGATGTTGATGAAAAAATTGATAAATCGTTTTTTGCCTTCCTTTTTCATAAAAATTCTCCCGCTAATGTTCATAGTATTTCAAATATAATATAAAAATTTATGTCGGAGGGTATCAACGAGGTATCAAAAAGGTATCATGTTTTCGGTTTTGTGATACTATTTTTGTCCGAACCCTGTGATACCCCCTATATATAATATTCAATCAGTTCTACCGCCCCGTCAAAGTCGCTATGCAAAAACAGCACATCACGAATTTTTTCAATGGCCTCGATGGTTTGCGGCTTCCATTGTTTTTCTTTCAGCCGGTCAAGAGCAGCGTAAGCGGCAGTATCATCGTAATCTTCGCAGGCGTTTATAACAATTTGCAGTTGCTTTTTAAGATACTCGGTATCTTCCGTCACGTCTGCCGCTATGGTTTGAACAGGGCTTAATTTTTTTATCAAGTTTTCAAGCGTTTCTATAAAATTTTCAATATTGGCAGCGATAAATCCCTTGTCGCCATCAAGGCCCGCTTTTTCCAATGCCGCCGCCAGTTTAGACGCTTCTGCTTCACCGACATTCGCAAGCGCAGATTTCATTGCGTGGGCTGTGGTGGTGAACAGTTTTATATCGCCGTTTGCGGTTGTCTCCCGCAGAGTGACGATTGCTTTTTCCGCATCACGGCAGAAAATTTTAAACATTTTCGCCTTTGTTTCTTCCGTCGCATTTGCTGATTGCGTCATCGTTTCCGGCTTGTATTTTTTCGCTTCCTCCGGATGTTTGTCGCGAATAAATTTGTTCAATGCTGCGTTCAAATGGCGGATATCAATGGGTTTGGGAATAAATCCGTCAAAACCTTTCTGCGCAAACATTTCATCGTTGCCGGTAAGCGCATTAGCTGTGAGCGCTACTACTATGCCCTTATATCCAAGTCCGCGCAGTTTTTCAGTGGT
>LIUH01000151.1:3692-4137 GCA_001462225.1 Fibrobacteria bacterium GUT31
CATTTTGGGCATCATGTGATCCATGAAAATAATGTCGTAAGTTTTGCCGCTTTGCACTTTTTCTATCGCGGCAAAACCGCTGATAGCTGTCTCTATTTTCAGTTTATACGGTGAGAGCAATCCCTCAGCGACGTACAGGTTAGTCTCAACATCGTCCACAACAAGCACACTTCCGTAGGGCATTGGCTCACGGGTAATTTGCAGTTTAGTGGATTGCCTGTCGCCTGTAAATGTAAAGTTACGCAACCTTTCAGCAAGTTCCGCACCAATTGCAGGGCATTCCACCATCTTCTGTTTCACCGTTACGGTAAATTTAGTACCCTTGCCGTACTGGCTCTCCACCCCGATAGTGCCGCCCATCATTTCCACAAGTTTTTTTGTGATGTTGAGCCCCAAGCCGGTTCCTTCGGTTGTGCGGTTTGCTTCGGCGTTAAAACGTGAATAC
>LIUH01000151.1:4277-4570 GCA_001462225.1 Fibrobacteria bacterium GUT31
AATACTCTGAAAACAGGCGCTCCTGATCTTCGGGTTTCATGCCCTGCCCCGTATCTTCAACAGCGAAGCGCAGCATTATGTCTTCAGCCTGCGGGAAATAATCCACCGAAAGTTTTACGCTGCCTTTTTCCGTATATTTGATGGCATTGGAGAGCAGGTTGTTCAATATCTGTTTTAGCCTGAGTTCGTCGCCGTAAATCCTTGACGGCAGATTCTCGTTTACATCCAATACGAACTCAATCAGCTTTTGACCGATACGGACAATGTTGAGCTGCACCGCATCGTTGATAAGG
>LIUH01000152.1:0-34984 GCA_001462225.1 Fibrobacteria bacterium GUT31
GCGAATAAATCAGCGTTTACTTTACTAATTTCCTTCTCAATGAAACTTTTAAAAACCTTTGTACGGGAGTTCGCTATACCTATAGCTATTGCGCTTGTGGTGATAGCTTTTGCAATACAAGCATTCAAAATTCCAAGCGGTTCTATGGAAGATACTCTCTTTGAGGGCGATTTTCTTTTGGGTTTAAAGTTTATTTACGGCATCCCCATTCCGTTTTCAAACGGCAAAATCCCCGTTTCCGAGCCGGACACCGGCGAAATTGTGATTTTCCGCTACCCCGGCGAACCCGAATACCCTGACTACAACGTTAAACGCTATACTCACATCGCAAACGCCCTTATGTTCGGCAACTTTTTTTGGGATAACCAAGCCCCTGCCGGCAGCCCTAAACTCGTTCACTACGCCGAAGGCCCAAAAGATTACATAAAACGCTGTGTCGCAAAAAGCGGGCAGAGAGTTTCGGTTAAAAACGGCAAATTGTTCGTGGACGGAGTTCAGCAAGCCCTTAGAGGACAGGGAAAATACACCGCAAATTTCAGAGATAATACACCCCGCGACTATTTAAGAGAGATAAAAGTACCGGAACCCAATGAAACAATAAACTTTGATACCCTCTCCCTTCACGATATATGGTGGATTCGCTCGCTGATGATTCAGGAAATGCCCGATAGCCTTGTAGAATTCGATATTTCCCTAATCCGAAACGGGCAGAATTTGGAAAATTACAGTTTTGGCTCCAAAATAATAAATATGAATGTTCTCCGCCAAGCCGCCCGCACAGGCTTTTTAGACCAGGAATTTATAGAACGGTTTTATCCGCAATTAAGAACACAACGCAAGGGCCTTTTCGGCAGCCGCTTGGTGAACTACCATACCTTCTACGTATCTGAGCTGGAAGATTTGCAAGCGAATTTGGAATTTGAAAACGCTAATTTAGACAGTTCCGATTCAAAACTTGAACTAAAATGGCAAATACTTGTAAACGGCAAGCCCGTTTCCGAATACACGGTAAAAGACAAAGCTTACTTTATGATGGGTGACAATCGGGATAATTCGCTGGACAGCCGCTATTGGGGTTTTGTAAGCGCTAGGAATATAAAAGCAAAAGCATTCATAATATATTTCAGTTTGGAAAAGGAATCCAAGGTGGAATTGTTAAAACCCTGGACATGGATATACCTTCCTATGGACATACGCTGGAGCCGAATAGCGAGGATCATACATCTTATTTAGCAAACGCCGATTTATTCGCTTGGGGAGTGGCTAGTAGGGAATGGGGAGTGGAAAAAACATGAATTTAAGCGTTTTTCTACTCCCTACTCCCCACTTCCTACTCCCTAAGCCAGTTAATCATCACTTACTTTAATTTTTTCATCCCCTTTTCTCGCTTTTTAACCCGTTATTTTTGCTTTTTCTCGCAAAAGACTTGTGTTTTGCCATTTTTTTTTTATTTTTACTTGTATGCGTTATTTTGCCTTTTCCAGTAAAATTTTATTCTGCCTCTTTTGGGTGATTGTTTCCGTTTCTTGCGAAGAAGAGGCAATTCCGGTAGAAGAAGCGGATATTCCGAACGACGAATACATTGAACCGGCTACGGAACAATTCAAAGAGCCTACGGATTTAAAAATCGGCTACAAAAAAGCCCGTAATTTCAATAAGGCAAGCGAAGCTCTTGTTATTATGGGGCAGGAATGGGCGGAACAAATGGAGCAGGTTGACGACGAAGAAAAATTAAAAATGGCCGCTTCTTACGAAGATGCCCAAGAAGGTTTAATTCGCAAATTCGGAATATGCGGCAAAGAAGAATTCAAGTGGATTCAAACCAAAGCATTACCGGAACCTTCTAATAGAGATATTTTTGCGAGAGCTGGCGTTTGGATTAAAAAATAGGAGTTTACATGTCGATGAAAGGAAAAAAAGGCATTATTTTTGGCGTAGCCAACGACCGCTCTATCGCCTGGGGCATAGCGAAAAAACTTTTGGACGAAGGTGCGGAAGTGGCGTTCAGCTACAACGGTGAACGCTTAAAACGCAATTTGGACAAACTTCTCCAAAACTACCCCGGGTACAAGCTCTATGACTGCGATGTTTCCAACGAAGAAAATATTTCAAATGTCGCAGAGCAGTATAAAACCGAAGTAGGCCAGTGCGATTTTTTGGTTCATGCCATAGGTTTTGCGGATAAAACTTATCTGGAAGGGCAGTTTTTGCCGACTCCTAAAGATGTGTTCTTGCAAGCTATGGATATTTCCGCATATTCCTTTGTTTCCTTGACCCGTGCCTTTAAGCCTTTAATGGTTAAGGGCAGTTCGATTTTGACCCTTACATACCTTGGCAGCGAAAAGGTTGTTCAAAACTACAATGTGATGGGAGTAGCAAAGGCTGCTTTGGAATCTATAGTTCGCTACTTGGCTTACGACCTTGGCCCGGAAGGAATAAGGGTTAACGCCATCAGTGCAGGCCCTGTGAACACACTTGCCGCACGAGGCATCAGCGATTTCACCGATTTGCTGAAAATCCACCGAAAAATAGCCCCTCTCCGCGAAAATACAATTCCGGAACATGTAGGCGGTGCGGCATACTTTCTTTTAAGCGACCTCTCTTGCGGAGTGACTTCCGAGATTATGTATGTGGACGGCGGTTATAATACGGTAACGGTGGGGCCAATTTCCGCTTACGATAAAGAATAGTGCTTCCTCTTTTAATTACTTTTTTTGGCATTGTTTCCGACCCGGATTTTGCCGAGAGCGATTCCTTGCAAATAGAGGTGCTTGAAAGCGGCGTAACCATCGCCGCTCGTTTTAACGAACAATTCAAACTTGAACTGCCAAAAGACACAGCTTGGAGTATATGCGTTTATTCTCAGCAGGAAAAGTGCTACGAACTGAAATACCTAGGGCAAGATTCCGTTTTTTCTGCGGAAATACAGGGAAAGGAGAATGTGATTTGGTTTGATGACGGGAGTTCGGAGTTCGGAGTTGAGAGTGGAGAGTTGAGAGTGGAGAGTGATGGGGAATCGGTTGCGGACTCTATACCGCAGAGTTCCACGACTGAGCAGGTCACTGAATTGCGGAAAGTTGTTGTGCAGTTGCGCAAAAAGCCTCGGCGAAAATTAGGCGAATCGGTTGTGAGCGCAAAGAGCATAAAGAGAATGCCGGGGCTTGCAGAGGCAGATGTTATACGAAGCATTCAGGCTTTGCCGGGGGTTGTTGCCAGCTCGGATTTTAGCACGAAAATCTATGTGAGAGGCGGAGCGAGCGACCAAAATTTATTTTTGCTGGACAACGGAATTGTTTATTGCCCAACGCATTTCTTTGGGCTTTTTTCAACTTTTTTGGTGGAAACGGTGGATGATGTTAAATTTTACAAAAGCGGTTTTCCGGCAGAATACGGCAATCGCCTGAGTTCTGTTGCCGCCATAAACAGCAGAAAAGGCGGAAATGATACTTTGGACGAATGGTTCAGCAAGAATTCCGTAAAAATCAGCACTTTTGCCGCACAGGCACACACTGAAGGCCATCAGGGAAATGCCCGATGGGTTGTAGCGGCGCGTAGCACTTATATAAAGCAAATTCTAGATGCTTTAAAAGCCGCAGGAGTAACCGATTTTACCGTGGATTACAGATTCACGGATATTCAGGGGGCCTTTGATTATAAAATAAACGATAGACTTGACTTGCATTGGGCAGTATATACCGGTGCGGATATTCTGAATTTTTCACCGCTTTTCGTAGAATGGGGAAACACCGTTTTGCCGGTAACTCTGCAATATAAAATAAACGATAAGTGGAAGTGGACCGGAGGCTTTTCTTATAGCGAATTTCACCAGGAGTTTGAAATAGAAGATTTGCTCTCTATGCAAAACGGCGTTTACACGCTGGCAAGCCGCCAATCGTTTTCTTATTCGGGAATTGACAAGCACACTCCGACATTCGGCTATGATTTGGAATTTTCCGGAGTTTCCTTTGTGCAGGATATTCAAATGACAGGGCAAAAATTTGAAGACAAACCGGAGGTATATCATCACATTTTATACACACAGGATACATGGCGGCCGGGAGACTGGGAACTGCAATACGGGCTTAGGTTTAACTACCATATGCTTTCGGAGCATTTTGGAGTTGAGCCGCGTTTTGCCGCTTCATGGGAATTCGCGGAAAATCAAAAATTGGAATTTCACACGGGCTATTATTTGCAATATTTGAACAACCTCATGTTTTCCGACCAGGAGGCGTTAAACGAATTTTACTATCCGTCACGCAAAACAGCCATCAAAGGAAAAATAAAGCCGTCAAGTTCAATACTCACTGCAATAGGCTACTCCCGTTCCAATATTTTTGGGATGTTCAATTTCAACACGGAAGCCTATTATAAAACGCAGAACGATTTAACCGTATATAGCGAACAAAGCATGGACGATTCAACTTCAAGCAGAGTAGAATCCTTAGGCGATATGATTATGACCGGCGAGGGTTATTCTTTTGGCTATGAGGTTTCTTTGCAAAAACCGGAAGGTTTTATCAGCGGTAGCGTGAATTTTAATCAGGGGTGGTCTGTTTTCAAAGACGGCCCGAACAAAGCCTATTTTCCAAACTGGCATCAACCCTATGCGTTGAAGGCGGATTTGTCTTTCAACTGGTTTGAAGAAAATTATTTTCTGCGCACTTCTTTTCAACTGAAGTGGGCAAGCGGAATGCCCTTTACCCCATATTTAGGTTATTTGGCCGCATACGATATGGATAGGGAATTTCCGGGTTATAGAACTATATCCCTGCGAGGCAATCGCAACACCACGCTGCAACCTTATTATTTTCGCTTGGATACAAAATTGATCGATTGGGGCAAAAAGGACAAATGGAATCTTGGCTTCACAATTTTGAACTTGACCGACCATCAAAACCTATTCTATACGTTCTACCGCACCGATGAGAACCCTCCCAAAGAAGAAAAAATTTACCAGTTCCCGTTTTTCCCGCTGCTATTTAACTGGGAGTATTATTTTTAGACACCCGGCCCAGCCCCTATCCACGGGTGCGGAATTTTTGCTTTTTACCGTTAGGTTTTGATAATCCCAAAACAAAAGCTCGCCTTTTTGAACGTCCCACAAACTCCATTCGCTTTCCCAGTCAAAGGTTTTTTTGTCTTTTATGGTGACTTCAATAAAAGATGCAAAAGCCAAGTAGCGAATCTTGTAACGTTGAGCCAGTTTTTTTAAAAAATTTTTCAACTCCTTGTTTTCGTTCAGGGGAATTTCACGCAAATTCGCAAAAGCATTCCAAAATTCTATGGAATCCCTTTCCGGAACCTGCGAGCCGGGGAAGAGCAGAACCCTTTCGTTGCCGGGAAATCGCACCGCTAAAACGGAATCCTCCTTTGCCGCAAAATCAAACTCCACGGCACTTTCGCTAAAGCTATGGCAATAATCGCACTTCTCAGGGGAATTGGCAATAACATTCAAAGCGGGCAAAACGCCGATTAAAGCACCGGAATCCAATGCCGGAATTTCGTTTGCCTGTTCCTTGTAAGCCCTGTTCACTTTTACATCAAAATCCGGTGCCTCGCCGCTACGGCAGCCATCGCATGGCGGAGCTTCTCTGCCGCCTGCGGAATTTTGACCTGCGCAAGCTGCCAAAAGCAAACTAATCAATAGTAATTTTATCAATCGCATCTAGAATGTCTTTTTTGCGGTTTTCAAATTTTGCGCTTTCGCCGGCCGCTTCAACAACAAACATTTTTTTATCCGACTGCACCGCCGCAACAAGGTATAAATCCGAACCCGTGCTGTTTGCAAATGAAAATACATAGCCAATAGCCGCTTTGCCGCCAATGCTGACATTTATGGAGTCTTCTTGCTTGTAGTTCGCATTTTTCATCTTTAGCAAAAATGCCTCACGCCAAAAATCAATTGAGGCCTCGGCCTTCTGCTCATACTCCGAAACTCTGTAAAGAATGCCGTCCGAACTTACAGCTTTGAATTTATCGCTTGGGCTATCACTATATTCCGCAAAATTTTCCGGTGCGGCGGCTTTGAAAGAAGCGCAGGAGATTAGAATTAACAGAATAACCCCATACCCCATACCCCATACCCCATACCCTAATTTCTTCATCTTAAAAATCCCTCCGCATTGAGTTTAAATCGGTTGAATTTATCCAGAGGAACGGCGAACGGCTTGAGACTTTTGCCACAGGCGAAGCAAAGGCAGAGGCGGAAATTGAGACTGAGGCGAGCGCAGCTCTTTTTTCTATTGCCTGCTTTTGCCCTTGCAAATTTTCTATTTGCGAATTCAAATTCACCATCTCGCGTTCTACGGATTGCAGTTCCTTTAGGGGCGCATTCTTAACCAAATCGTGATATGCGTCCATAAGTTTTTTCCTTGACTGTATTTGCAAATCCAATCTTTCCAAATCCGCTTTTCGGTCTTGGCTGGAAAAATTTTTATCCGCAACTTCAGCAAAACCTTCTAGGCTCTTCTGAAACTCCTGCAATTCGCTAACCGGCAATCTGAGTGAAATCGAAAAGTTATTATAACTAGTAAAATAGCCGCCTTTTGATTCTACTGTTTGTATTATTTTTTGAAAAACGCTATCTGCATTTGCGGTTCTTACGGAAAAAGAAATTTGCTGCTCCACCACGGAAGAATCGGCGGCAAAAACTGTCTGAACCCCGATGCCCCCGATTAATAGGATTATTAGGATAAAGTTGTGGATTTGTTTCATTTTGCCCTCCTCAAAACTTCTTTAACCGCTTCGGAGTTTTTTTGCTCCACATCCAGGCTCGGAAATTTTGCAACTGCTATTTTCGAGATTTTTTTATCGGATTCTTTTAGAATCGCTATGTAAATAACTCTAGGTTCCGTTTCAAAACTTTGCAAGCGAATCAGGGAGAAATTCTCTTCGCTTTTTAATTCCGCATTATATTTTGATTTGTAAAATTCGAGCATTGCGTTTGCCCAAAAATCCGGTGTGCCTTGGGGGTTGTTTTTTCTTTCAAAAGCCGAGAATTCCGCATTCAGAGCAGAAGCCGCACTCCATTTTGTCCGAGAATCTTCCGTTTCTATAAAGTCCTGAGGAATGCTCAGTTTCAATGCCTTGGACGCATAAGGCTGTGTTTCGGGCAATGTGGCGAACCATTCAAAGGCCTCTATGTTTGTGCGATAAGGAACGGCTTGCACCGGAGTATTTCTAGCCCAGAGGTTTATGGTGGAAAATGCGGCTTTGCGCAAAAGTTCTTTTTCCGTCAGTTTTCTCTGCTCAATTTGCTCGCTCACCCTTTGGATTTCTTTGAGCAACGCAAGTTTTTCCGGCTCGGTTTTAGCCGCAGCCAGAAGCTCCTGCAACCTAGCTAGGGTGGCTTCCGCTATGCGGAGACGTGCGGCGTTATCGGAGTAGGCATCGGTTATGTCGTTTGCATAAATGTTCTTGTTTATAATTTTGCCAAGCGTTAGGATGTAGTTGAAAAAATCCCTGAACTCCGCCACGGGAATTTGCAGAGAAACAAAGCCGTTCCTGCGATTGCTAACCGAACCGCCTTTAGCAACCGCTCTTTGTATAACCGTGTCTATAACAGCTTCCGGCTGGGAATTTTCAAGATGAACATCGCCTGTATAATTCACCATTCGTTTTTGAGGACCTGAGCTTTCAGCCGGGGCAGCCTCATCAGCAGCGGCAGCGGCTTTCACGCCAAGTTCGCCCTTATCGTAGAGCACTGTTTTTTCGGCACTGCCGGCTCTGCCGAAAAGCCCTCCCGCACCCATGTCTCCACCCGTGGCGTCCGCAGCATTCTCGTAGAGAACTTCCGCTTCGGCATACTGGGGGGCATAATAAGACCTGGGATTGCCGGCACACGCCAAGAGCAGAAAAACACTTGCTAATAAAAGAATATATCGCACATGGATAATGTAGAAAATTTGAAGTTTTCTACATTACCTGAAAATGTCTACGCATACTCCTCTGCCTCCGGGTTTTAAGTTGCCGCCGCTTGCTAGCGGGTCAGAGGAATTTTTTGTCAATATGGGGCCGCAACACCCCAGTACGCATGGGGCGCTTCGCCTTGTTTTGCGTTTGGATGGCGAAACCATCGTTGAAGTTGTGCCGCATATGGGTTATATACACAGGGGGTTGGAAAAACAGGCGGAGAGCGAAACCTATATTCAATACATTCATTTAACGGACAGGCAAGACTACCTAACCTCGCACCAGAATAACCACTGCGTTTGCATGGCAATAGAAAAGGGTATGGGAATAGGCGTTCCTGAGCGGGGCGAGTACATCAGGGTTATGCTCTGCGAACTTAACCGCATTGCCTCTCATCTGGTTTTTTATGCCTGCTTTGGCGGCGATTTAGGCGGGCAAACTGCGCTTTTATACGGTTTTAAAGAACGGGAAATGGTTCACGATATTTTTGAAGAAGTATGCGGCCAGCGACTCACCATGAACTATTTTAGGCCGGGCGGTTCCGTTAAAGATGTCCCGGATACCTTTATCCCAAGAGTCAAAGCCTTTTTGGAACACCTAAAACCCACAATGCGAGATTACGAAACTCTGCTCTCAAAAAATGTGATTGTACTATTTCGCTCACAAGGCATCGGAGTTCTCTCAAAAAAAAGAGCCGTTGCGCTCGGTTGTTCAGGGCCGGTTTTGAGA
This sequence comes from Fibrobacteria bacterium GUT31, assembly GCA_001462225.1. Lineage (GTDB taxonomy): Bacteria > Fibrobacterota > Fibrobacteria > Fibrobacterales > Fibrobacteraceae > Fibrimonas. Next base: position 8,644 of record LIUH01000152.1, read on the forward strand.
GCAAGCGGGGCTAATTACGATGTTCGCAAAAACAACCCTTATTCAATTTACAGTTCATTGGATTTTGATGTTCCCACTGCTACCGAAGGCGATTGTTATGCCCGCTATGTTGTTAGAATACAGGAAATTCACGAATCCATGAAAATTCTGGAGCAATGCATAAAGAGATTCCCCGGCGGCCCCTATCGCTCTGCACCCAAGCCCAGCTACAAACTTCCGCAAGGCAAATATTATGTGCAAACGGAAACAGCCAAAGGTATTTACGGAACTTACATAGTCGCAGAAAAAGGCGATAAACCTTACCGCATTCACACCCGCAGCCCAAGTTTCGCAAATTTGTTTGCCCTGAACGAAATGAGCAAAGGACACAAAATTTCCGATTTGGTGACCATAATGGCAACATTAGACCCCGTGATACCGGAAATTGACAGGTAAAACCTCGTGCCTTTAATTTTTATAGCGATTATATGCCTGTTTTCACTCGCTTTTTCGGAAGATTCCCTGAGAGTTTCCAGAATTTACATTTACCCGAAAGATGTTTTTGACGATGCTGTGACCCATACTCCGTTGGAAAGGGAGCTGTACAAATTCGGAAATTGGTTTCATATAGAAACAAAGGAATCGGTTATCAGGGCAAAGCTCCCTTTTAACGAGGGCGATACCGTTCTATATTCCGAAATACAAGATGCGGAAAAAAATTTACGCGCCTTGTCTTACATTAGCGATGCGAAAATAGAGGCAAAAAAGGATTCGTTTGGAAATACGGATTTATATGTTGAGACCAGCGATAACTGGACTTTTTCCCCGACGATTTCGCTTGGAAAGCCGGGTGAAAAATGGCTTTGGTCGGCGGGATTGCTGGAAAACAATTTGTTCGGTTTCGGACATACCGTAGGTTTTTTTTATGAACACGCAGAAGATAGAGATTTAAAATATTTGCTTTACCGAACCGAGGATTTTCTTTTCCCTCACCACAAATTCAACTTTTTGCTGAGCGAAAACTCAGACGGATTTTCCCGAAGCGTTGGGCTGAGCTATCCCTTTATAAGTCGAGCAAAAAATCAGTTATCATATAACACGGAATGGCTTTGGTCAAAGAGAGATGAAAAATATTACAAAAGCAAAAATCCGGAACCTATCGCTGCGGTAGATGGTTTAAAAGAGGATTCCTTATCTTTTTGGCTTTCGCAATCCTTTGGCGACGCATCGGGCAAACTGTATTTTGGTGCCGGGTATGACTTTCATAGAGTTGATTATCATAAAGTTGAGAGTGGAGAGTGGAGAGTTGAGAATTATCCTAATGGAAAGGATTCGCGTTTGGGGGTTTCGTCTGCGGTTAGCCGTATTCGTTTGGATAAAAGATATAATCTGCATAGGGTGAAATGGGCGGAAGATGTGGAATACGGTTATTATATTAAAACCGTTGTTTCAAAAAATTTTGAGGAATTGAAAGCCGAAAACGATGACTGGTATTTTGAATATAAAATAAACCTGTCGCTCGGAACAAAAAAGCATCATTTTTTCGCTAAGAACCTAAATACCTTTTATTATGATGACAACGGTATTAAAGATTTTAGAGATTTGCACAGTACGTTTTTTAGCGAATATATTTTTAAACCCGCTTTGGAATGGTCTTCGGTTTTGAGTGCGCAAGTCGAATCTTGGCAAAAAACAAGTTATATCCGTCAGCTCTATTTAGATGGCAATTCTATTTTCCCCGGTTTCCCCACCCATTACCTCGCAGGCACAAACACCTTTGCATTCAAGGCAGAGCAAAGATATTTTCCGAATTTTGAACTCTTAACTCAAATTCCGTCTTTTGCGGTATTCTTAACGGCAGGGCAAGCAACCGACAGATTGCACGCCTTTGAGCCGCGCGATTTGCTTTACCAAGCCGGCATTGGGCTAAGAGCTTCTTCTTCAAAATCGGTGCAGGGCGTGGTGAGCCATATAAATTTGTCTTGGCCCCTGAACGGCGAGCTTAAGAATGGTTTTTCGCCAAGGTTTTCTTTTGTAGGGAAGTTAGAGTTATAGTAAACGCTGATTTACTATATTACAACCGTTTTATGATTCAGATTGCACTAAAGGAACTCCGAGCAGGGCATGTTCTTGCGAGAAGCATTTACCGCGATACCGGTGAGATAATGCTTTCTGCAGGTTATAGAATGACCCCTGATGTAAGCATAAAGCTCAAAGACATAGGTGTGGACAGGATTTGGGTACAAGAAGAGGGCTTGGAAGATTTGGAAAGCGAGGATTTGATTCCGGAAATTATCATAAACCAGAGCGTTCTTTTGCTGAGAAAAACGGTGCTGGATTTCCGGGCAAAAGTCGGGCTTGTGAAAAACAATTCGGAAGAACCGCCTCCGTCTCCGGAACAAATTTTGAGCAAGCCGGAAGATATAAAAGAACATCTGAATATTGCGGCTTTTAGAAAAGTTGCCAAAGATATTTACCAAGAACTCAAAAAGTCGGACCCTTCGATTTTGCACATAACAGCCACTCGCTCTCTAGGAAATTTTTTCCAGCAGCAAGCCATAGATTGCGCTATAATAGCGGCGTTGCTCGCCAAACGCTACAACTTTACCCCGGATGAATTGGAAGATATGATTTTGGCCGTTTTGCTTATGGACATAGGTCAAACTCTTTTGCCGGACCACCTTTTAAATCCGACCACAAAACTATCTTTAGAGGAATTGGAACTAAAAAAACGGCATCCGGATTTTGGCTTTGATATGTTGCGAGTATGCAACGTTTCGTTGATTTGCGCAAACGTAGCATTGCAACACCATGAACGGCAAGACGGCGGTGGCTATCCCCGCAAGATCATAGGTAACAATAAGCCTCCGATACGCGTAACCGGGCCGCCTGCCAAAGGTACGATAAACCGGTACGCAGAAATTGCCTCTGTTGCCTTAGATTATATTTCTCTTATAGCTCCCCTGCCGGGCATTCCGGAGCAAACGCCTATAAACAGCATAAAATTCCTAGTGCGGCTCTCCGGTACCAAACTGAACTCGAATATTGTTGAAACTTTGCTTTCAATGATTCCCGTGTATAGTGCCGGCGATCGCATAATGGTCACTTCGGATTCCCAAAACGAACTGACCGGCTATGTCGGAGTAGTGCTGCGCTCTAATTCCAGAGAGCAAAACCGCCCTGCCATTGTTTTGATTTACAATAAAGCCGGCGAAAAAATCCCAGCCGTGCAACTGAACCTATGGGAAAGAAAAGATATTGAAATTAGAGAAGCGAAATTGGGAGAAGGCATCGCTTAAACAAAACTGCATACCTTGTTTCGCCCTGTGTTCTTGGCTTTGTAAAGGGCTTTGTCTGCCAGGTTGAAAAATTCTTCCAGTGAGGTATCTATAGAAGGGATTATGGAAGCCACGCCTATGCTCACGGTTGCAGCCGGCAAACCCGGTATAACCATTTTTTGAATGGATTTGCGTATATCTTCGGCGTGCATCATCGCTCCTCTGAGTTTTGTGTTAGGGAGCATTATCACAAATTCCTCTCCGCCCCAACGAGCTACATAATCTGCGGGTCTTTTGAGCATTGAAACAATTTGCTTTGCAAGCGAGCGCAAAAGGACATCGCCTTGGGTGTGGCCGTATTCATCGTTGTATGCTTTGAAATGGTCTATATCCGTAACGGCAAGGCTTAGATTTGTTTTGTCTCTTACGGATCTCAACCATTCCAAATGGATGCGGTTATTAAAATCGCGTCTGTTCGGAATGCCGGTTAAAGGATCCAGCAGGCCAAGCTCTTCTATAGCTTTTATCTGTTTGACAAACAGTCTTTGGTTATTTATTCGGACTTTGACTATTGAAGATCTCAAAGGCTTGCTTATATAATCTGCGATGCCAAGGCTAAACCCGTATTCTTCATATTCGGGATTATTTGAATCTCCTATTAGGACAACGGGAATTCGCATGGTTTCTTCTGCGGATTTTACGCTTGTTAAAAATTCATGGCAGTCCTTGCTATAACTCATGAAATCCAGAACTATAAGATTTATTTCCACGTCTTCTTTTTTTAGCCAATCCGAAGCCTCCTCCCCGGAAGCCGCCATTTTAATGCTATAATAAGGAGAAAGTATGCTATTTAAAATATCTAAACTGGCATAATTATCGCTTACCGCAAGAATCGTAAAATTTTTATCGAGTTCCACTATGCTAACATACTCCCGGTTTCCATAAGCCTCTTGTGGAAATCAAAAGCCTTGTCCAAACTGTGCGGAGTGTGGAGCGCGGAATGCTTCAATCCGTATTCCAAATATTCCTGCAACAATGGGCGGTAGCTCGGATGTGCGCATTTCTCTATAATCAGGCGAGCGCGTTTTGTAGGAGTTAGCCCACGCAAATCTGCAAGGCCTTGCTCGGAAACAAAAATCATCGTGTCGTGCTCGGTATGGTCTGTGTGGCTCACCATCGGAACAAAGGCACTGATTTTTCCGCCCTTGGCAACGCTTGGGGTCATAAAGAACCCGAGCAAGCAGTTGCGGGCAAAATCACCGGAACCGCCTATGCCGTTCATCATTCGGGAGCCGTTGACGTGGGTGCTGTTCACGTGCCCGAAAATGTCCGCTTCCAGCGCGGTGTTCATCGAAATCACGCCGAGCCTGCGAATGACTTCCGGATTATTGGAAATTTCCTGCGGGCGCAAAATAAATTTGCTTTTCCAATCCTTGGCGTGAGCATTCGCTTTGTATTTTTCCTGACCGGCCAAAGAATAGCTGATGGAAGCTCCGCTCGCGATAATCAGTTTGTCCGCTTCCAGAATATCAAACACCGAATCTTGAATAACCTCTGTGTAAAGAGCCACAGGTGCTTGCGCCGGGTCTTTTGCCATTGTGCCGAGCACGGCGTTTGCCACATTGCCCACACCGCTTTGGTAAGGCACATCTGCCGGCAAGCGTCCCTTTTTGCGCTCGTGTGCGAGGAATTCCAAGATATAGTTAGCTATTGCGTTGGAATCTTCATCCGGGGCGGCAAAGGGTTTTAAGGAATCCGGCAGTTTTGTCTCTACTATTGCTACAATTTTTGCAGGGTCAATCTGCACGTAATCCTTGCCTATTCTGCCGCCGGGGGCGTGAATGGGAATATCGCCTTTTAGTTCCGGTATAAAGATGTCGTGTGAGCCTATGAGCGTATCGCCGTAGTGGGTGTTCAGTTCTATGATTATGCGTTCTGCGGTTTGCAGGTAGGTCGGTGTGTTGCCGCCGCAACCTGTGAGATAAATTTTGCCGTCCGGAGTCACCTCGCAAGCCTCAACCAGCGCAAGGGTTGGCTTTGGAACAAAGCCCATGCGAATCATGCGGGCGGAGTGCGAGAGATGCATATCTATATATTCGGTTAAGCCTTTGTTTATGTTATTGCGAACATCTGCATGGCTTTGATAAGGCAAGCGCATTTTCATTATGCCGGCACGTGCCAAAACGCCATCGCATTCGTCTCCGATAGAAGCACCTGTGTAAAGCGATATGCCGAAATCCACGCCCTCTGCCTTCAACTTTGCACCTCGTTCTGCGAGGGCTGGGGTTACCGCTTTGGGGTAAGCGGCCCCGGTAAAGCCGCTTATGCCTATAATTTCTCTATTATTGATTAGAGCCGCCGCTTCCTGCGCGGTTTTCACTTTGTCTTTGAGACTCGGATGCATAATGAACCCTTTCAAAAAATTTTAGGAATAAATATAGAAAATGGGGCGACCCGTGAAACCTATTTTTTGTTCGCCTGCTCATTTATCCCTTTGGCGGCTCGCCTGCCTTCGCCCATTGCCAGAATCACGGTTGCTGCGCCGAGAACAATGTCGCCGCCGGCAAATACGCGTTCCATGTGCGTCGCATTTGTTTCCGCATTTGAAAGTTCAATGTTGCCTCTTTTGTTCACCTTCAATTCCGGCGTTCCTTGGCTAATCAAGGGATTGGAGCCGTTACCTATAGCTACCAGAACCGTATCCACAGGCAATTCAAAAAAGTCTCCATCTATTTTCACAGGGCGGGGTCTGCCCTTTTCGTCCGGCTCGCCGAGTTTATACCTGTCTATTTTCAGAGCACGTACAAAACCCTTTTCATCGCCTAAAATCTCGCTGGGATTTTGCAAATAGCAAAATTCAACACCCTCTTCTATTGCATGGTGAATTTCCTCGGCCCGCGCCGGCATTTCCGCTGCTGTTCTGCGGTAAATTACGCGAACTTTTTCCGCACCCAAGCGCAGAGCCATTCTCGCTGCGTCCATAGCCACGTTTCCGCCACCCAAAACCGCTACCTGTTTTCCCTCCCAAATTGGGGTATCGGCATCGCTTTCATAAGCACGCATCAAATTTGCCCTTGTCAAAAATTCATTTGCGGAAAACACTCCGTTCAAATCTTCGCCGGGTATTCCCATAAAAAGCGGGAGGCCCGCGCCGCTCCCTATAAATACTGCATCAAATCCGTCTTTTTTCAGCAAATCTGCGAGCTTGCGGGTTTTGCCAACCACAAAATTTGTTTTGAACTCAACACCCATTTTTTTAAGGGTTTCAATTTCCTTGTCAACAATGGAGTTCGGCAGGCGAAATTCCGGAATGCCGTAGCGCATAACACCGCCGAGTTTGTGAAAGGCTTCAAAAACGGTCACGCTATGCCCCTCTCTGCGAACATCGGCTGCTACAACCAAACCCGCAGGGCCGGAGCCTATGACGGCGACTCTTTTGCCGGTTTCCGGTTTAACGCTTGGGATTTTAATCTCTCCGTTTTCCCTTTCCCAATCGGCGGCAAACCTTTCCAGCCTGCCTATTGCAACGGATTTTTCAATATCTTTCAGTGAAATTCCCACGATGCACTTTTTTTGGCACTGCTTTTCTTGCGGGCAAACCCTACCGCAAACGGCGGGTAAAAGCGAGGTCTCTTTTATTGTATCTATTGCGCTCTGAATATCGCCATCTGCTATGTGCCTGATGAATACGGGGATATTTATGCGAACCGGGCAGCCATCTATGCAGCCCGGCTTTTTGCAGTTGAGGCACCTTTTTGCCTCTGTAATCGCTTGTTCTTTGGAGTAGCCGGTAGCCACCTCACAAAGGTTTTTTGCCCGTACTTGAGGCTGCAGTTCCGGCATTTTCTGCGGAGGAATGGCTAGGCGTTCTTTTGTGGTTAGAGTTTCGTTCATCTTTTACCCGTTAACTTTTTTCTTCTGCATTCTGATGTAATTGCTTCTCTTAAAATCGTTTCTGTGTTCCAAGCAAAAACGCGGGTAAATGAATTGCTTTGGGAATATCTTTACGGGAAAGGAGCTTTCGCAGCCTTCCAAACAGCACTTGAACGGCACCTCAATGGGTTCGTTATAGCCATGCTTAATAAACATATTACGCGCTTCAAGGCTATCTAAGGTCTTTTTAGGTTTTTGCCTAGCCTTTATGTCTCTGTGCAATTCACAGTACTTGGCTATAGGATGCCCCCAAAACTCGCGACCGCAACCGGGTTCTTGGCATTTTTTCAACTTCACCCGCTTCTTTTTCTTGTATTTCGGCAATTGCATAGAGGGAATATAGAAAACCCAAACCCTTTTACTACATTTACAACACCTTGGCTAAGGAGGTCAGAAATGGATCCATGTGCAAACCCCGGTTTTGTTCATTTACAGGTGCATTCCGAATATTCTTTTTTGCAGGCTCCGGTTAAAATATCCGCTTTGCTGAAAAAAGCAAAAGAACTGGGGCAAAATGCAGTAGCCCTCACCGATAACGGCTTTATGTTCGGCATTTTGGATTTTTATATGGAAATGGATAAAAAAAAGGAATTGAAAGCCGTTAAACGCATTTTAGGCAGCCATATTTACCTTGAAACAAATGGTGCAAAACCCGGAGATAAATCGTCTTATAACCGCTTAACGCTTTTGGCGGAAAATCAGGAGGGCTATAAAAATCTCATCAAAATTTCCAGCGAAACCTATACGAGCAAGGAGAAATTTCAGGAAATTCCGGCAATTTCTTTGGATTTTTTGGCTGCGCACAAAGACGGTTTAATAGCAATAGCCGGTGATTTGGCAAGCCGCTTTGGGCGAGACGTTTGCGGGAATATGGAAAACAGGGCAAAACAGTTTTTAGATGAATTGTGCAAAATTTTCGATAACGAACATCTCTATTTTTCACTGCAAAATCATCTTCTTGAAACGGAAATTCAAGTGAACGATTTTTTGAGAAATTACGCCAAGGAAAACAATAGGCAACTCGTTGTCACAAATAATGTACACTATATTTCCAAAAAAGATGCTCAAAGCCACACCGCCCTTTTGTGCATGGAACAAAAAAAGATCTTGACCGAATTCAACGATGAATATTTTTCAACGGAGGAATTTTATTTAAAATCGGCAGAAGAAATGTATGAACTGTTTCCGGACGATATAGAGGCTTTGGAAAATACGGTTAAAATTGCAGACCGTTGCAATGTGAAAATACAAACACAAGGGAAAGATATGGAACTTGGCTCCTCCTTCTGGCCACGCTTTGAACGCCCTCCGGAATTTGCGAGCGAATTTGATTATTTGGAATATTTAGTCAAGGAAAAAATTTCTTCAAGATATGTAAACGGATTGAACGATGAAAAAATAATGGAAAGAGTGAAAACGGAACTCGCCACAATAAAGCAATTGAAAGTTTCGGGCTATTTTTTGATAATACAGGATTTTATAAATTGGGCAAAACACGAAGGCATTCCAATGGGGCCGGGACGCGGTTCTGCTGCGGGTTCGATAGTCGCCTATATTTTGGGAATTACGGAGTTGGATCCCCTTCCGTATAATTTGCTTTTTGAAAGATTTTTAAATCCCGAACGCGTCAGTATGCCCGATATAGATATAGATGTTTCCGATAAGGACAGAAGCAGGCTTATAGATTATGTCACAAAAAAATACGGTGTTAAAAATGTAACGCAATTGATAACATACGGACGAATGAAGGCGAAAGCCGTTTTGTGGGCGGTTGGGCGAGTGCTTGATATGTCCAGAACCGATGTGGGAATGTTTGCGGACAGAATTCCTTTTAAACTCACCGCGTTAAAGGACGATAAGGGAGAAGATATAGAAGGTTCAGACAAGGTAAATTTGAAAAATGTCCGGGAGAGAGATGATGGGTTGAATTCTTTGATAGAAGGCACGGATGCTTTCAAGGAGTTTTGGGAACTGGCAACCAAACTGGAAGGATTGATAAGCAATTCCGGCACACACGCAGCCGCACTCATCATAGCTCCATGCGAAATGACGGAGCTTGTGCCGATTTACCGCCTTGCCCCTGACGATGTTCCCGCCGTGCAATACGATAAGCATTATGCGGAGGAAATAGGATTGCTGAAAATGGATATTCTGGGGCTTAGAAATTTGTCCATGATTCGGGAAACCATAAATACCATTAAAGAGACTAGAAAACTCGATTTGGATATAGATAAAATTCCATTAAACGATGAAAAGACTTTTGATGTGTTCAAGCAGGGGAACACGGTTGGCATATTCCAGTTTGAATCTTTTGGAATGCGTAAATACTTAAAGGATTTAAAACCCAGCCGCATTGAAGATTTAATCGCTATGAATGCCCTTTACCGCCCCGGCCCAATGGACAATATTCCTAGATTTATAAGATGCAAACACGGGCATGAGAAAATAAATTGCTACCACGAAGATCTTGAAAAAGTTTTGAACGAAACTTACGGAGTTATAGTTTATCAGGAACAGGTAATGTACATAGCCCAGATTTTATCGGGCTTTTCATTGGGTAAATCGGATATTCTTCGCAGAGCCATGGGAAAAAAAGACCCAGAAGAGATGCTGAAAATGAAACCGGAATTTATTGAAAACGGATTAAAGAGAAATTATCCCGAACCTCTTTTGCAAAAAATCTGGGAAGATTTAAAACCTTTCTGCGGCTACGCATTCAACAAAAGCCACTCGGCAACATACTCTTACGTGGCGTATCAAACAGCGTACTTAAAGGCGAACTTTCCGCAGGAATATATGGCTTCGGTCATGAATGTTGAACTGATAGATCATTTGCCGATGGTTGTTGAAGAGTGCAAAAGGATGGGAATTGAAGTTTTGCCGCCCGATGTGAATATATCGAAATCCGCATTTTCCGTTGAGGGCAAGGCTATTAGATGGGGGCTTTCGCAGATAAAGGGCTGCGGCGAAGTTGTTGCAAAGGATATTGAACTGGATAGAAAAAATAACGGCAATTATAAAAGCCTTTTTGACATGGTGCGAAGATTGCACTTGTTTGAAAAAAACACGATAAATAAAATTGCATTGGAAAGTTTGGCAAAGGCGGGAGCATTGGATTCTTTGCCCGGAACACGTGCGCAAAAATTTGCATCGGTGGAGAAGGCTTTGGCAGATGCTCCGTCTTGGAAAGTGGAGAAGCAGTCCGCGCAAATGGCTTTATTCGGTACGGATTTTGAAAAGGAACCCGCTTTGGAAGAATTGGAGGACTGGTCTCTTTTGGATCAGCTTACAAAAGAACAAAAAGTACTGGGAGTTCAAATAAGCGCACATCCTTTAGATGAATATTATGCGGAGATAAAAGGCTTTGCGGATTTTACGCTTTCCGATGAAGCTAAAATCAAAGAGCGAATAGATTCGTTTGTCAAGATAGCTGCATTTGTGCCGGAAGTAAATGAGAAACAGACAAAGGGTGGCGAAACGATAGCGATAATAACTCTGCAAGACCAGCACAATAAATTGGAAGCATTTTGCGGCACGAAAATCTGGAAAAACTTGAAGGAAAAACTTTTTGAGGGTTCTCTTATTTTGGCAGCCGGCAGGCTAACGATATCTTCTTTCAACAATAAGCCGCAACTCATGCTGAGTTCCATTGAATTTTTAGAAGAGAAAATCAACCAAGCAAAAACTTTTTGCATTGAAACCGGCACAAGTTTTTTTACTGGGGCGCAAACTCTTTTGGTAGAGGAATTTTTCGAGGAAAACAAAAAAGAAAAAGGCGCCTCGTTCTGTTTTTACATTTCCGATGCCAAAGGCTATGTATATAAAATGGAAACTTTTAAGTATAAAATTTCCAAAACAAGAGAGAACTTGAAGAAATTGGGTTCTATTTTTGGGGCGAGGAATGTTTGGATTGGCGGGGAGTAGTGGGTAATCCAGTGCTATCTAAATTTTTGCTCAGTATATTGAGCAAAAATTTCTATTTTTCGTTCAGTATAGAGGGCAATTTATGAATAAAGATGTCATTAAAAGTATTATTACCGCAAAACAGCGGGAAATTTTGTCCATCGACTTGTTCGAAAGACCGGTTGACATAGAGGAAAATATGAACTATGTCTTTGTTGGGCTTCGCCGAGCGGGGAAATCATATCTGCTATACCAACATATTCAAATACTCGTTAAAACCAAGCGAGCCGCCATAGAAGACATACTGTTTGTGTCTTTTGAAGACGAAAGACTCAGCGACCTGAAGGCAAAAGATTTAGGTTTATTTCTAGAGGCCTATCAAGAATTGTACAGCCGAAAACCGATTGTTTTTTTAGATGAAATTCAAAACATAAAGGGTTGGGAAAAATTCGCTCGCCGCCTAGCAGATTCCAAATACAGGGTTTTCATAACCGGCAGCAATGCGCAAATGCTCAGCAAAGAAATATATACCACGATGGGAGGCAGGTTTTTGGTAAAGGAAGTGTTTCCCTTTTCCTTTAAAGAATATTTGAAGTTCAACAAAATCCATTTATCCAAAAACTGGGAATACAATTCGGATTTATGCACCGAAATAGCTAGATTCTTTAAGGGTTATTTTTATCACGGCGGTTTTGCTGAAGCATTTTTTTTGCGAGACAAAAGGAACTATCTCAATTCTCTTTACCAAAAAATTCTATTAGGTGATATTATTGCAAGGAATTCGATAAGAAATGATAATGCGATTAGAATTCTGGTAAAAAAACTGGCGGATAGCGTTTTGCAACCAACAGCTGCAAACCGATTGAAAAATATAATAAGTTCCACCGGGGTTAGCATATCTCGCAACACCTTAATGGACTACTTAAAATTTTTGGAAGATTCTTACCTAATTTTTAGCATAAGCAATTATTCGGATAAGTTAGGCGATAGGGAAACCATTAAAAAACGTTATTTTTGGGATAACGGATTGCTCAATATTTTTCTCTTTGATTCGGATACCAAACTTTTGGAAAATATGGTTGCAATAAAGCTAAAGAAAATTTATGGAGAAAATTTGTTTTATTACAGAAAAAATATCGAAGTTGATTTTTTTATTCCAAGTGAAAAAAGAGCAATTCAAGTTTCCTATAGCATTGAAGATGAAACGAGCAGGGAAAGGGAAATAAAGGCCTTGTTCAAATTATCGGAGGTTTATTTTTTGAAAGAACTTGAAATAATAACCTTCTCCGAGGACGATACTATAACAGAAAATGGAAAAGTGATAAAAATTGTGCCTATCTGGAAATGGCTGTTGCGGTAAAGGAAATCTCATGGGCAATAGTAAAAAGAGGAAACGCCGCACGGGCATTACCTTTGCAAGCGACTCTGAGACATTTCCCGCTCATCTGCCTTGCCAAAGCATGCTCATCGTCCACTGTTTCGAACTATTAGCATCAGTGCCTTGCGATTGTGTAGATTTATATGGGTGGCGGGATTTGATACACTTTTTGCCTGATTCTATTTCAAAAACTTCCACTCCTTCTGCACAAGGGGCAAAGTAAATTTTACTGACATAATCTTTAATTTCATCTAGTGTTGACTTAATTGGTTCTTCCACAGCATCACAAATTTCGTCTTGTGTTGACTTTGCGACTTTTTTGTGTTGGCTTGGCGAATTTTTTCGCAGCATTATAAGGTTTATTTTGTGCCGGCTTAATGAATTTTTCCATACCATTACGCTTTTCTTGCGTTAGCTTAATAAATTCTTTCATACAATAGCAAATTTTTTCTGCGGTCGAAGTTGTATCAAATTTTATTTTCAATACTAAATGGCTATTGTTAATCCTTCCTTTGCTAATAAGTATTTCTTTGCCTTTTATTTTTTCGTCCTTAAATTCTTTTTTTAGAAATTCATAGAATTCTGAGGAGTTTTCGTCGCATTTAGTCCTTCTCTCAAAACTGATTTCTACGTCCGTGAGTTCACCGGTTTGTCTATCGGAGTAAAAAGTAAAAACATAGCAGGTTCGCTCGCCCCAATGCTTGTAGGGATAGCCCGGTGCAAATTTTATAACTGCCTGTTTTCCAATTTTGTTGAAAAACCTTCCTAGGACTATTTTCCCACCTGGTTGCACGTTCTTCCCTTTTAGGGTTTCCGTCTGCATATCCGAATGGGTTTTATCCCACATTTCCACAACTTCTTCTATAGCTGCCATATTCCTAACTCTCCTATTTTCCCTGTAACCGATTTACCCTGCCAAACTTGGGGAAAGTTAAGATTTGGCAGGTTTCGTGCCACCATGGCACAAATTCTTTGTATTCACCGCTTGCCTTCGGCTAGCAGCAGTGGCTAGGGCACAAGTGCCCCAACCGCATAGTCTTGGAGACAACGAACAGAGAACAAGAAGGACTTCCTTTCGTCGTACTTGTACACACCGCCGTTGGCGTAGTCCATGTTCCGGAGGTAGGCGTTGTCGCTATCGTACTCCGTGGCACTCCACCAGTTGCCGTCGTGGCCAACATTGTGGCAAATGCCGTTCGAGTGGCCGAAGCCGCCCGGCAGAGCCGAAAAGCCGTACTCGTCCGTAGTGGGAATATCCGTGTTCCAGCCCGTTGCCGCCTTCAATTTAGGTCCTGCAATACTATATTCGTCAACAGCAGTCACCAACAAATCCCATTCCGCATCTGTAGGCAAGTGCCAGCCGGAAGGGCAAACATTCATAGCCGTTGACCAATTATACAACCCACCATATTTATCGCAGTTGGCAGAATTGTCGTTGTAACATTTGCTATCAGTGGCGTTGTAATTCAAATTCTCCGCCATCCATGTTTGCTCGCCTATCGTGACATAAACATATCGTTGATCATCACGGGAATCAGTGAAATAATTGCAATCGTTTATGGAGCAGTATAAGTCTTTGTAATTCGCATATTTCCATGAACCATATTTGCAAATATAATCTTCTGAGCTTACGTTGCCTTTCTTTATTTCACCATTATTTGAAGTTAAGCAGATAGACTGAACATCACTTTCTTCATTTGTTGCAATTCTCCACGTGTTGTTTTCGCAAATATAATCTTTTGAGCTTGCGTTGCCTTTCTTTATCTCGCCTTCGTTTGCGGAAGAACAAATCCATTGATAAACATCTTTCTCATATTCAGTAGCTATAACCCAAGATGTATTTTTGCAAACATATTCCGTGCTTGTTACATTACCTGCTTTTATCTCGCCTTCGTTTGCGGAAGAACAAACGAATTGATAAACATCTTTCTCATATTCAGTGGCTATAACCCAATTGCCATTTTTGCATATATAATTGACATTCCTATTGCTCTTCTTAATCTCACTTTCATTTGAAGCACCGCAAACACCAAGCCCGTAACTTGACACCCAATAATCATAAACATACTTCTCAAAATCAGGAACAACCGAAGCCAAGCCCCAACCCAAAATATTGCTCCTTACCCCGCCCAAGTTCGCTCCAGATGCCCAGTCCGCAAGTTCAGCCTTCTTTGCCTCATCGCTCCATGTGCCATTGCTCCTGATGGACTGGCTGAAGTTTGCCAAACGCTGCGAAAATTCGCCCTCGCTCAAACTACCCTGCAGCAACACCGAAATCGCAAGCAATGCAGCATCGCCATCACTATTGCCGAATATGGACATATCCTCGCTGTCCTTGAAAGCATCGCTGTTTATGCCGAACACGGCAAATATCTCTTTTTGTGCCTGCTTCTTGGCAGCTGCCACGCTCATGCCGCTTTCAACCAAGTTCAAAACACGGTAATATTCCAAATGCGTAAGAATATTCACATTTATATTGTCTTTTTCCCTCAAGTCCGCTATGGCAAACAGAGTTATAGAGGCGGCGGATATATTGCCGGTGTTCTCGTTTCTGTAAAAACCGTTTACCTCAAACATAGCATAGGGCGAAACCAGTTCAATGTTGCGTATGTTAAAACTCCCTTTGTCATCAGTTATCGCACTCTTGAAACTGCGTCCCGTCTGAACAAGGTCTTTGTCCAGCTCGTACAGAGTTATAGTTGCGCCTTCAGTAAAAGGACCTTTCTGCGACACACCGCTGACGCCGGCTTTCTTTACCGTGCCTTCGCTGCCCTGAGTACTATCGCTGCTTGGGGAAGCATCGTCAGAGGAACAGGAAGCGAGTGTCTGAACCCCAATAGCCCCTATGAAGAAGATAAAGAGGATGTGAAGAGAAAGGTTTTTGAAACCTGGCTTGGCTTTGTTCATAATGAACTCCTTGTTTTAGGGGAAAATTCTGATTTTATGTATGGGAAAAAATTGAGCGAGTATATTAAGCTTTTTATGACAATGTTAACATTTATGTCATAAGTGTCAGGCTTTGCCCGCACAGCAAACTCCTTTTGCCTTATTTCGGGTATTATACACCATTGTATGCGTAAATATACATTTTTTTGGGGAGAAACGTCAATTTTTTTTATTTTTTTGCAATTTTGTTGGAGAAAAGGGGGTTTGTTTGAGGAGGCGATTAAGGAGAGGAGGGAGCTGGTGGAAGGGCTGGAGGAAGGGTATTTTTAGCACAACAGCGCAAAGCGAGAGGTGTTGGCGAAACGAGTAAATAAAAATTATGTATATTTGGTACAGATGTTTGATGTGACAATGACAAAACGGGCTGAGAAAAGGAGAGCTAAAATGCCTGCTCTGCAAGTTTCGTTGTTTACGCAACTGGTTATAGATTTGAGAGAATCGGGACCTGCGCAGCCAGAATGGCCAAACTATTCCAAACTCGGTGGCAACAAGCACCATTGCCACCTCTCTCACCGCTGGGTAGCCTGCTGGGAAGAGACTAAAACCGGAGTGCAAATTGAGGTTTATTATGTTGGCAGTCGTGAATCAGCCCCTTATTAGAATTGAAGCCCCTGTTATACCGCACGATCTGGTTTCGTTTTTGCGGCTTAATTACGGGAAAGTTGAAATTGTCAATTCCGGCGACTTTGCCGAGAGTGATCCGGATAATGCCACTATGCGGGTGGAAGATATGAATTGGTTCAAGGAAGCCAATGCGAAAATAACGCCCGGTCATAACCTTCGCATTTTTCGCCGTATGCGTGAAATGACTCAGCAAGAGCTTGCCGAAAAGTTAGAAATCAGCAAGCAGCAAATTTCCAATATGGAATCTGGCCGCTCGCCTATAGGAAAGAAAATGGCCATGCGCTTGGGGAAGGCCTTGAACAGGCCGTATAGCAATTTCTTTTGGTAGCACCTAGCGGCCGCCACCACCGACCGAGCCGACTAAGAGCTTTAAACATTATGGCTCTAACTCAGCATTGCTAGCGAAATAATCCTATACCAGCCTGATGACGCTGTTGCGGTTGAGGTTAGGCTTGAAATTTAGGATTAGCTTGCAGCCTTACACTCATCAAAAAACAAACCGGCAATGTAAAAAGCACTTTGGCCATATAATCCGGTGCTGTCATCGGCATAGCAGGCCCCTATATGAGACTCATAAAACTTTTTCAATGCCTCATTTTCAGTGCAAGCAAAATGTTCCATTATAATTTGCATGGTCTTTTTTAATGTAGCTGCTCTTATAGTTCCGTGTGACATATTTACTCCATTTTCTTAAATTTAGAAAATTTGATATAAGGTAAAGAGTTTTCTGAGCAAAAAGCGTATTGATTATTTACTTGCATAAAAGTTAATTTTTGCAGAGCAAAATCAAAAGGCATAAGCCCATCTACAACCGCTTGAACTGTCTCCCCAACATCGTCATTGGCAATTTTTCCAAAGACAATATCAAAGCTGTGTTTAAATTGCAAATTTGACCTATTATTCACAACAAATTCAAGCCATTCAAGGGAATAGTCGGTAAACTTCTTAAAGTTTAAATCTTTTGCCGCTTTGTCATCGTCAAATTCATATATATTTAAAATCGCTTGTTTCCTGCGAATTCGCCCTTGCCGTTTTGCCCATTTTAATGCTTGTTCGTAAATATCGGTTGTATAAAAAGCGAAGCCGAAATCTCTGCCTTGCTCACCGAAAATGATTTTTGGTTCTTTTACGATGTCTGTTCCGCCGTGGTAAAGCATCATTGTTTGTTCTCCAAAATTTTTTCAATATCGCACAAAATATAATCAAAACCGTGACCGTGCAAAATTTCATAATCTTCGTCAAGCATTTGCAAAATGTCTTTGCTATCAAATAATTTATAAACTTCATTGCTGGGAATGTGTTTTTTATCAGCATATTTCTCTATGCAAAATAATTTAAAGGAAAGCCTGCTCATTCAAGCTCCTCTGATTTGATGTTTTGTGCATATTAGAAAATATAGAAAACGTCATTGTTCTTTGGGGAAAATTATTAAAATCGAATTATCCTGCGAAATCATTGCAAAATTTTGGGTAAGTGAGGTCACAATTTGTGACCTCAAAATTAATGTTTTGAATTAGCTTTTCGTAATTTAAAAATGAAAATCCGATGGAAATCTATTTGTATTTAATTTCTACCTTTGACCCAAGGAATGTTTGGGTTAACGGAGAGTAATGGCTAATTTACCGGTTGTGTGCATCGTTGGCAGGCCTAATGTGGGCAAGTCCAGTTTGTTTAATCGTATTTTGGGGCGTAGAGCCGCCGTTGTGAGTGACCGCGAAGGTGTTACCAGAGACCGCCACTATCAGGAAGCGGAGTGGCAGGGGACAAAATTTACGCTTGTGGATACAGGCGGTTTTATGACAAATGAGCAAATTGATGTTTTGGCGGAGTCGGTGCGGGAACAGATTTTTGCGGCTATAAATGATGCGGATTTGGTTTTATTTTTGGTGGACGTTCGTGTTGGAATAGCCACGCTTGATGAGCAGTTTGCAAAGTTAATTCTAAAAACGGAAAAGCCTGTGATTTTGGTTGCGAACAAAAGCGAAGAGGCAAATGACCGGGCGGAAGGCTGGACTTTTTTGCCGCTCGGAATGGGAACGCCAAGAACAGTCAGTGCTCTCACCGGTTATGCGGTGCTCAGCCTTTTAGATGAAGTTGTTATGCTGCTCCCGAAAAAAGAAAATGCCAAAACCGAACAAACTGCAATTTCCTTTGCAATTTTGGGCAGGCCTAATGCCGGCAAAAGCACATTGCTAAACAAAATGCTGGGCGAGGAACGAGTTGTGGTTTCTGAAATACCGGGCACAACAAGAGATTCAATAGATTGCAATTTTAGGTATAATGGAATTCATTTCAAAGTTACAGACACTGCCGGTCTTCGCAAAAAAGCCAAGGTTGCAAAGCAAAAAGACGAGGTGGAAATTTTCAGCAATATGAGAACAATGGAGAGCATTCGCCGCTCGGATGTTGTTGTGCTGTTGCTGGATGCTTTGCGAGGTTTTGAAATTCAAGATTTGCGTATAATAACGGATATTCGCAAGGCGGGCAAGGGCTTGATTTTAGCGATTAATAAGTGGGACATTTTGGAAAACAAGGATGCAAAAAGTTTTGATTTGATTGTGAAGGAGATAAGAGAAAAAGATCCGCTTTTTGAGTGGGTGCCGGTTATCTCGATCAGTGCGCTGGAGGGTTTGCGGGTTAATCGCTTGTTGCAGGAAATTCAAACGGTTTATGCGAATTGCAAAAAGGTTATCGGCAGGGAAAGAGTAGCAGAAACTTTTAAAGCCGCAGTTGAAAGAAATCCTCACCACTCCCGCAGCGGGCATTCCGTGCACTTAAAAAGGGCTTGCCAGATTTTAACCGACCCCCCGGTGATAACCATTGAAACTCCCTACCCCGATTTGGTGGATGAGTCTTACAAAAGGTATTTGCTAAAAACCTTCTTTGAGGAATTCGGTTTAAAGGGTGCGCCCTTAAAGCTCAACTTTGACAGGAGTTTGCACTTGCGGAGCGATGAAGATTTGGAGATGTATTCTGCTAAAAATGGGTATCCTTGAATGAGCAAATTTTCTATCCGTATTTTTGACGATAAAGAAGTTCGTGCTGTGTGGGACGAACAGAATAATAAGTGGTGGTTTAATGTTGTTGACGTAGTTGCAGTGCTGAACGACCAAGACAATTACACAAAAGCCAGCAACTATTGGCGTTGGCTTAAACGAAAACTCGTTAAAGAAAACAACGAGTTCGTGAGTGCCACTCACAGACTGAAATTCACGGCAAGTGACGGCAAAAAATACTTTTCAGATGCTCTAACCGCCGATAGCATTGAACAACTAGCAGCACAATTCCACAACAATAAAGCAATGCGTTTTATTAAATGGTTCACCTATTCCGATGATACGATAGACGGGCAAAGCAAGAAAAAGGCATACGCACTTTTTGAAAGTAATTTAATCGATGAAATTGAAGTTGGCACAACAAAGGGTTTGCAGCAAATTCATGCATATTTATTTGGTGGGCTATATGACTTTGCCGGTCAAATTCGCACTCTTAACATTGCAAAAGGTGGTTTTCAATTTGCTATGGTGCGATACTTAGACAACACATTGCAAACAATTGAGCAAATGCCGGAAAAAACTTTTGACGATATTGTCAAGAAATATGTTGAAATGAATGTAGCTCATCCCTTTATGGAAGGCAACGGCAGAAGCACACGCATTTGGATTGATTTGATGCTTAAAAAAAGCCTTAGCAAATGCGTTGATTGGAGCAAGATAAACAAAAAAGATTACCACGAAGCCATGAAACAAAGCGTTGCAAGCAACAAAATGATTCATGGTTTATTGAAAAATGCATTAACCGACAAAATCAACGACCGAGAGATGTTTATGAAGGGTATTGACTATTCGTATTATTATGAGGAAGAGGATATTGAAGTATCTATTTTTCCATGAATGCGTATAACATTTATCACCAACCCGCATACTTGTAATCGGAATTGCGATATATGTTTTGCAAAACAGGCACCACCGGATTGGGAACAAACTCAGGAAATGGATTTTGCGATTATTGAAAAAACTGTGAAGGCATTTTTGCCCCATGACTTAAAAGAAATTATCCCAAGCACCATAGGCGAACCGTTTTTATATTCCCATTTTGAGGATTTTCTAAAACTGGCAAAGAAGCACAATATAAAAGTCAACATAACCACAAACGGCTCATTCCCAAACGGCGGAATCGAAAAATGGATGCCCCTGCTTCAACCGGTTCTAAGCGACATAAAATTCAGCGCAATGCACGGAAAAATTCCGCAGAGCATATCGGAATTCATAAAAAAAGCAACCGATTGCAGCATCACAATACAAGCAACACTAGGCAAAGAAGATAAATTAGATGAAATACCAAAAGGCGTGAACAGAGTAAAAATAAACGACCCATGGATATTAAACAACTCTCAACTCTCAACTCTTAACTTTCAACTCCCCGCCTGTCCCTTTCTCACCAAAGAAGCGTGGGTTTGGGTGGACGGCACTTTTCAGGTTTGCCCTAATCCTGATGCTCGCTTTGGAATGAGGACAAAATTTCCGTTTGGTGATTTTGGGAATTTCGCAACGCAAGAGCCTTTGGAAATTTGGAATGGGAAAAAGTATAGGGAGTTCTGCGAAAATTACAAAGAAAATCCTATTTGCAAAAATTGCAAGATGAGACGTCTTTCTTGATTTGCTCTTTTAACGCTTCTATGTTTTCAAATTTGATCTCGTCTCTAAGCCGCTTGCCGAGTTCTACGGATAATTTTTTGCCGTATAAATCATCGTCAAAATTGAGCAAATGCGCTTCCAAGCCAACCGGTCTATTGCCAAGCGACGGGCGGCAGCCGATGTTGATTACGGCTTTATGTTTTTGCCCCTCAAAAGATGCAGTACCGGAATACACACCGTTTTTAGGCAAAAGTTTATAGGGCGCAAAACCTAAATTCGCCGTTGGAAAACCGAGCTGCCTCCCCCGCCCCAGGCCATGCTCCACAACTCCGCAAAGCGAATAATTTCGCCCAAGCATCGCATTTGCCAAATCTAAATTCCCGTTATTAAGAGCTTCTCTTATGCGAGAGGAGCTAATCGCTTCGCCGTCGAATAAAACCGGGTTTATTTCGTAAATGGATAAATTGGGAAAACACGCTTTCAGAGATTCTGCGCTGCCTTTGCCGCCTCGTCCGAATCTTTGGTCTAAACCCAGCACCCAAATTCTTGCATCGTATTTTTTTACGGCAAACTCCTCCACAAAAGAACGGAAAGGCATCGCGAATAAATCCTTGTCAAATTTTTGCAAAACAAGAGGAACTTCGCAATGCTCCATAAAATCCCTTTTTTCTTCGTTTAAAGTTAAAAGTTCCGGGTGCCCGGGTTCCTGAATCAGATGTCTTGTGTGCGGCTCAAAAGATATTGCGAGATGCGGCATTCCATTTTTTTTCGCCTCTGATTTCAACGCCTCAAACAAGGCCTTATGCCCAAGATGGCAGCCATCAAAATTACCCAAAACTATGGCAGTCACTCCCTGCTCCTCTAAAATAATCCGCAGCGGGCATTCTTTTTTTGCCCTCCGCTTGAACCTCTAAAATAGATAAAATTCCATTTCCCGTTCCGGCAAAAACCGCATTTTTTCGGATAAAAATTTCACCCGGCTTTAAGTTTTCTTCCGGCTCCGAAATTTCCGTTTTCCTCAGAAAAATTTTTTGCCCGTTCAGGCTTGTATATGCGCCGGGCCAAGGAGTAAATGCGCAAAGCCTCTTGTGTATTTGCAATGCACTCATGTTCCAATTTATCAATCCGTCTTCTTTTTTCAGTTTTAGCGCAGGGCTTGCCTGTTCGTGATTTTGCTCTAGCACGGTAAAATTTCCGCCTTGGAGTTTTGTAAGTGCGCTATCCAAGGCCTCGCAACCCGGAGTTACCATTTTTTTCAACAAAATTTCCGTTGTATCGTTTTGTTCAATCTTTATTTCCCTCTGTTCCAAAACAGGGCCGTGGTCCATTTTTTCGTCTAATAAAAATACGGTCAAGCCGGTTGTTTGTTCGCCGTTTGCTATTGCCCATTGCACAGGAGCGGCCCCCCTGTACTTGGGAAGCAAACTCCCGTGAATATTTATAGCACCGAGTTTTGACGCAGCCAAGACTTCTTTGGGCAAAATTGAAAATGCAACAATCACAAAAATATCCGCATTTAATTTTTTCAGTTCTTCTGCAAAAGCGGGGTCTTTAACTGAGTTCGGTTGCAAAACCGGAATATCCGCTTCCAAAGCCGCAATCTTCACAGGCGGCAAATGCAATTCCATCCCCCGCCCCGCCGATTTATCGGGCTGAGTCGCAACGGCTATAACCTGATGCCCGCCTTTAATCAAATGCCTCAAAAATTCAGCGGAAAATTCAGGCGTTCCCATAAATATTATACGCATGGTTACATCTCCGTATCAATCCCCATGGTTATCGGAATTTCAACTTCCTTTTTCTCTTTCGACCAGGAAAGAATATAGAAAACGCTGATTTACTCGCGTGGGTATAGGGTATAGGGTTTGGGGTATGGGGATTATTCAACATAAAACGCATAATTTGGCAAATAATTGAGGTTTTATTGAGTTAATCAGTGGCTACTTTGCCTACATGCACGCTTCTACAAGCTTCAAAATTTTTTCCCTGTCCTTAACCCCATTCGTTTCCGCCCCGCTGGAAATATCCACCGCGAAAGGATTTAATTTTAAAGCCTCTTTTATATTCCCCAAATTCACGCCGCCGGCTAAAAAAATATTCTCGCTCAAATCCATGCCCTTTAAATATTCCCAGCTAAAAGCATGACCGCTGCCGGGAGTTGGAGCGTCCAGCAATGTGTAGTTGCAGAGTTGGGGCTTGGAGAGTTGAGAGTTGAGAGTTGAGAGTTGAGAGTTATTTTTTAGATTTAATGCTCGGATTATTTTGGCTTCGCATTTGTTTTTTAATTCTTTTATATATTCGTCCGTTTCGCCGCCGTGCAGTTGGGCTATGTCTATGATGCCGTTTTTGCATAGGGAAATAATGTCGTTAATTTTTGCGTTTGCAAAGACACCGACCGCAGTAATGCCATTTGATAATTTTTTTCTCAGATTTTCCGCTTGTTTTGCGCTGACAAGCCTTCTGCTTTTTTCTGCAAACACAAACCCGACAAAATCAGGTTTAGCCTCGTTTACAAACTCAACATCCTGTTCTCTAAATAACCCGCATATTTTGATTTTAGGCATTAATGATAATCCACCAGTTCAACAAGTTGTCTTTTGGCTATTCTTGCATTGTAACTTTCCTGCCAACGGACAAAAAAGCCTTCAGACATTCCAAAATATTTGGTTAACAACAAGTCTAAATCCGCAGCCATTGGCTCGCCGCCTTCTATAACGGCAAATAATTTCCAAGCAGGGACAGATATAGCGTTTGCCACCTGTTCAATCGTTAGATTGTGAGGTTCTATAAATTCTTCTTTAAGAACCGTTCCAACTGTCTCTAATTCTATATACTTTTTCATCTGTACATTAATATAGAAAACCGAATTATCTTGCGAAATCAAGCAATAGCGTGCTTTGTCTTGCCAAAAATATGCATAAATGTATTTATACAAAAGCCACCGAACACCAGGCAAAGAAAGTTCTAGCGATACTTTGCCTAGGCCAGTGGCCGGCACCTACGCTATGAAGCGGGTTAACGTCAGCTAACTTATTCGCTTGGGGAGTGGCATATCATTCGCCTAGACCAATAACATGAGTTAAAATTATTCCGGTTCTAAATTTATTTTTTACTAAATCCAACATAATCGTGTTTATCTTTTCATCTTTTATTTTAGACTCAATTCCAAGCATTCTAAAATAAGCATCTAATAATATATATGTATTGCACCAGATGGTTTCTTTTTCATTTAATTCAACTCCATCGGCATCTTTTATTATAATTGAATGCTTCCCTGATGTATTTTTCTTAATAAAAACGTCTAAGAAACATAAAAATTTATATGAAAGATCTGTACATCCCGGTATTTTGCTAAATTTGTCAATATATATATTTTTTTAGCCTCAGTACTTACATTATTCAAAGTCATTAAACCATCTCTAAAAGAAAAATCATGACATTCATTTTGCTTGCCTATATCATATATTGATGATTTTAATTTACTAACAATTTCATCAAAAAAAACAATACTTTTTGGCATAAAATTCCTTTTAATTTTTCTTGTATTTTTTAAATCTTATTTTTGAATTATATTCAATAGTATTCAAAACATTGATAATTGCAAATGTAGATAATTTATTCTCCTTATGCTCTTCAATAAGTTTGTTGATAATACGTTGTGCTTCGTCACTTGTTTTCTCAATAATACCATGTTTTTGGATATACAAACAATAACTTGCTCCATGCTTTTTTTTATCGGCATAGATAAAATTTTCTATAATAGAGATTGCCATATTAAAAGCCACCCTATGTACAAATAAATATTTAAGAGCATTATCTTTGGAAGTGAAAAATTTATTATCTTTTGTAATTTTAGCAAAAGCTACATAAAGTAGAGCCGCTATCTTAAATCTATCTATATAAGTCGGTTTCTTCATGTAATTTTTCTTAAAATATTTTTTCGTATCTTGATATTCTTTATGAATAGATAATTTTGAATCACAAATAATCTGCTTTAATTTTTTTCCGATTATTTCAAATTCTACAGATGTTTTCGTTGTTTCCTCAATAACCGGGAAAAATATATTATTGATAATTTTTAAAAATTTTCTTTTAGTCATACTATAAAATTTCTATTTTAATATCTGTAATGTTTAGAGTCAAAAGAAAATTCTACATTTTTCATTGGAATTTCTTCATTGTCTAATTTAAATTCATTATAAATCCTAGCACTATCCCGAGCGCTAAAATTTTTAAACTTTTTTGGCAATACAGCAATCATTCTGTAAAGGACAGAATCTTCTTTCATGCTTTTCCCCGCATTTCACTATATGACAATACTTCGCACATTGCCATTACAAAGCATAATATTCTAAAACATTCTTTCATTTCAAATATTCCAAACCAAAAATTTGATGACTAAATATAACAAAAAAAACTCTTTTGTCAAGGGTATTTTACAATAATATATATTTTTTTTTCCAGTCGAGCAATATTTTTTTAAAAAATTATACAAAAGCCACCGAACACCAGGCAAAGAAAGTTCTAGCGATACTTTGCCTAGGCCAGTGGCCCAAATTCAATTCTTAGAAGTAATAAGTTACGCCAGCACTTACAGTATGAAGCGGGTCAAAGTCAGTCTTTACTTTTAGTAATCCTAAATCCTGAGTCTCTTCTGCAAAAGACAATAAGCCGACAACATATCTGACATCAACACCAAGATTTGGGGAAATCATATAGCCAATGCCTGAGGGGATGCCAACATCAACAGAGGCTCTTTTATAGGATAAACCTGAAGGTTGACCAAGTATTTTAAATTCTGTTCCATCCATATCCACACATTCTTCTGGGGCTTCGACGCCTGCTATGGTAAACTTACCGCATAGGGAGGCACCAATAGGTATATCCGCCTGAACGCCGGCTTGAATATATAAACCATCTGTCGGGAACCATCTGACCAGTACAGGAACGCTTATTGCAAATTCGCTTTGAGAGAGCTCGTAAGAATAATAGATATAATCTACCTTCTGTGAGAAGTTCTGCCTATAAAGGAAAGCCACTTCCGGAGCGATTGCAACTGGGCCTAGTGGAATGCTGAGTGCAACGCCAACTCCAACGCCCAATGGGCCCGCATCGGCATTACCTATCAATTGAGCACTATAGTTAGCTCTTGCTCCGACTTTAAAGCTGTTGTCTTCTTGTGCACTTGCAACTGTTACTGCACCAAAAAATGCTGCTGCAATTGCGATTTTCTTAACCATGTTCATAATGAACCTCCATTTTGGTTGTTATTTCCAAGCGGAATTGCTTGAAATCCTTTAAAAAAGAAAGAGAGGCTTTGTTGCCCCCCTTCTTTTTGAAATTTTTGTGTAATGCCGAATACAGGCGTACATACGCCACTGCTTATAATGTCTATCCCGGCAAATTTACTCATGTATGACAAATATAGAATATAAAATCTTCTTTGTCAAGGGTATTTTTGTGGAATTTTTGGAAATTTTTTGGGAATTGTGAGAAAAAGATGAGAAAAACCTCAATTATTTGCCAAATTCCAAGCGAGTTTATTTTCCAATTTTTTTCTTAACTCCGCAATTTCGGTATCCTTAGTGGCAATCTCAGTATCTTTAGCGGCTATCTCAGCTTTATTTGCGGCAATTTCGGTATCTTTAGCAGCAATCTCAGTA